>CAKZUU010000272.1 GCA_937922175.1 uncultured Gemmataceae bacterium | reverse complement strand
GGAATGGCGGGTACGACCCGGCTCGTTTCTCCGGTTTTGCTTTTGGCATGGGACCTCAACGAATCGCGATGCTCCGCCACGGGATCGACGACATCCGACAATTTTGGAAGAATGATGTGCGGTTTTTGAGCCAGTTTTGAGGGGCGGCCCCCAGCGATACAACCCCGTTCGCGAAGTGCCGGTGATGGGCCGATCCGACCGAGAGGAACATCTTCCGAACGATCTGGACGCTATAATGGAGAAGCTAGGACGCGCCCACGATGCCGGGGATCCCGGCACGACGGGCCGAGATTGGCCTTGCCACGCCTTTGCCGCCGCTGATACCATAGGCGACTCAGATGGCGGATCCTGACGCGGACCGGGCTTCGACTCGCTGTGCCGGCTCCATCTGAGTTCTCCCCCCGTCATCGCTTCGTTCCGACCACCGGCCTTCGCTTGTCCTCGGTGAATGACCGTGGCCCCGTCGGCGATGGCATGTCGCGTGGTAGCGTTTTTTTGGTCGTCTTTGGAGAAAGGATTGCGCTGGACATGTCGTCGCTTTCCCTCGTGCTGTTGCTCCTGCTTCGCGATCCCGTGGACGGTCCCCCGCCGGCTGCTCCGGAGCCGACTTTTTGGAATGTGGACGATCTGAAGATCGGCCAACGGGGATTCGGCAAGACTGTCATGCGCGGCGTAAAGCTGGAGCAGTTCGAGGCGGAAGTACTCGGCGTGTTGAAGAACACCAGCCCCGGTCGCGATCTCGTCCTGTGTCGACTCTCGGGATTGAATCTGGAACGAACCGGCGTCATCCAGGGGATGAGTGGTAGCCCGATCTACATCGACGGCAAGTTGCTCGGAGCGGTGGCGTATGCGTGGCCCTACGGAAAGGATCCGATTGCCGGCGTGACGCCGTTCAGTCAGATGTACCGCTACGCCGAGTCATTCGAGCGCCGGACCGTCGTCGCTCCATCCCGGACAACACGAATTGATCTGCCACAGCCAATTGTGGTGGGCGGCCGACGCTATGCGACGGTCGAGGTGGCGACTCATGCCGATCCGCCTCTTGCCTCGGAATCGGATGACATGCTGGTGATGGTGCCGTTGAACGCCCCTTTGGCCGCCAGCGGTTTCTCACCCCGAGTGTGGCGGCTGGTTCGGCAGGAGTTTCCCGATTTCGCGTTTGTTCCCGTGCAGAGCGGAGCGGTGGCGGAGCGGCTCGCCGCCCAGGCGGGCGACGTGCGGATTGAACCCGGGGCCGCACTGAGTGTCTCGCTCATGGTCGGTGATTTCGACATGTCGGGCATCGGCACCGTCACTCACGTCGAAGGGAGTCGCGTCTACGGCTGGGGTCATCCCTTCATGTCGCTGGGAGGGTGTGACTTGCCCCTCATGACCGGTTGGGTTCACACTGTCTGTCCGCGCACGAGTATCAGTTTCAAGTTTGGCTCCCCGTTAAAAGTCGTCGGGACAATCAATGCCGATGTCAGCACGGGAATCGCCGGCTGGCTCGGCCGGCAGCCCGACATGATGCCCCTGAGCATGCGAGTCCGGCACGAGCAAGGCGGCGACACCCATGCCTTCCGCGTGCGCATCGCGCGGCAGAAACAATTACTCCCGCCCTTGGTCCTGGCCGCCTTGACCAATTCCATCGACCTAGAAGGGGAATGGCCCGACGAAGCCACGATCGCCTTCACCTGCCGCATCGACATCGACGGTTACGAGCCGATCGTCATTCGAGATTCGTTTGCGGGACCGGCCTTTGCGGGTGCGAAGGCACCCCCGGCCGTATTCAATCCGGTCGCGTCACTGCTGAGCCAGTTGTTGAATCAACCGGCCCGACCCATCCGTATCAAGCAGATCGACTGCGAAACCGAAGTCCGTGCGGGCCGTGATGCCGCGGAGATCGAAGGCGTCGAACTCGACGCACTGACCTACGCCCCGGGGGAGACCGTCCGAGGAAGCGTGTACCTGCGTCCGTACAAAGGCCAACCCGTGCGAATTCCCATCAGCTTGCCGCTGCCTTCGGACCTTCCCGAGGGGGAACACACCATCAGTTTTCTGGACGAAGTGAGTGCGGCGCGGCAGGACCTCCGGACTCAACCGCACCTTCTTTCGCCGCATCACACGGATAATATTCTGGCGGCTGTTCGACGATTAGCGCAAGCGAGGCGGACGCATCTGGTGATGCGGTTGCCCTTGCCCGCCAACGGCGTGGCCCTGGGCGGGGATGCCCTGGTCGATTTACCGCCGAGTGTCGTCCATCTGTTGAGTCAGACGCGCCGAACTCCCGTTCAACTTACCGCCGGGGCGGCGTCGGCTCGCGAGGCGACGCCTTGGGTCCTGTATGGTCAGGAATCAATCAAGATCCAAGTGTCCCGGCATCATCGCGGCCGGCTCAACCCGAATTGATGAGGCTCGGCCCGTTCGGCACCCCTGCGGTCGAACCCTTTCCGATCGGTACGACGGGGCCGCCGATGCGCCTCAAACCTTCTTCCGTCGCCTTCCCTCGGAGGATGTATGAACCACCGGCTCGTGCTGCTCGTGCTGGTCCTCACGCCGGCCAACCTGATTGCGGGGAAAGTGAAATCCGTTACCTGGTCACAACCAAGCCATTACGACAAGGCCGCCTTCCAGCAGGTCGTGATGGCCAGCGATGGGAAAATCACTCTGGCCCAAGCGCTGCGCCCCTTGCGGACCCGCACCGGAATCGACGCGGCCCGAATCTGGGACATCGCCGACGATCGCCACGGCAACCTCTACCTCGCGACCGGCGATGATGGCAAAATTCTCCGCGTCGATCCCGAGGGTCACGTGCATCTCGCGTATGAGACCAAAGACCGGCAAGTGCTCTGCCTGAAGGCGTTGCCCGACGGCAGCATCTTGGCCGGCACCGGTCCCAATGGCCTGATCGTGAAGATCGATCCGGAGGGCAAAGGGCGAATCCTTCATGACAGCCCTGCCCGTTACGTTTGGGCTATCGAATGGGATGACCAGAATCAGGCGATCTTCGTCGCCACGGGCAGTCCCGCTCGCATCTATCGGTTGACTCTCGATGGGGCCAGCGAGCTTTATTTCGAGTGCCCCCAAGACCACATCCTCGCCTTGGCCCTGGGAAGCCCGGGGCCGCTTTTCGCCGGCACGGACCGCCGCGGACTGGTCTATCGCATCGACGAGCGTGGGAAAGGAACGATTATTTTCCAGGCTGCCCAGTCCGAAGTGCGATGTCTCCAGTGGACGCCCCAAGGGATTTACGTGGGTACGAGTTCGCCGGGTCGGACACTGTATCAGGGAACCCCGGGCCGAACCTCGAACCCGAGTGGCACGGGGAGCTTGCCTCCGCGCGAGGGTGCGGCGGTCGTCGCATCTTCCCCCACGCAGTCTGGCGACTCGTCGTCCAACCGCGATCGGACCACTCCCGCCGAGCGATTCACCGCTAACGCCCCCACAGCGCCCGAACCGGGAGACAACTCCGTCTATCGGGTGGGATTTGACGGCACGGTGCGCGAACTGTACCGCGACAAAGGTTTGGTCCTGTCGCTGCGGGTTCAAAGGGATCGGTTGCTGATCGGGACAGCGAGCAAAGGTCAATTGATCGAGGTCGATGAAACGACGCGCACTCGTCGAGAGATCGCCCGCGTCGATGGCGGTCAAGTGTATCGGCTCGTGCCCCGTCGAGATGGTCGTTTGTTGCTGGCGGCGAGTGATCCCGGCCGCGTCTTTGAATGGAGCGACCAATACGAAACGAAAGGAACCGTCATCGGCGAAGTCATCGATGCCCGCTTGATGAGCCGTTGGGGGACCCTGACCTGGCAGGGCGAGACCCCGTTGGGTACGAAGATTTCTGTTGCGGTCCGGGGAGGAAACGTCTCCGAGCCGGATGAGACGTGGACGCCCTGGTCGGAGGAGATGACGGATTCGGCCGGGGCGCCCGTCATGCTCCCGCCCGCGCGCTTTCTGCAAGTGCGAGTGACGCTGGCGACATCGAATCCCGCCGTTACCCCCGTCTTGCACCATTTGACGGTACGGTACGCCACCATCAATCAACCACCCGAAGTGACCAGCCTCGAGACGCCCTCACCCGAGGCCATCGCATCGTCGAAGGACCCCAAGCGGATTCGATTCCGGTGGAGCGCCTCGGACGCGAATGAGGACGACTTAGTCTTCGACTTGTACGTGCGCAAATCGACCTGGAAGGATTGGATCCGCATCGAGGAGAATTGGTCGAAAAACGAATACGAATGGGACACGACCACCATGCCCTCAGGCGAGTATCGATTCAAGGTCTCCGCCAGCGACCGGCTCGACAACGGCGACCGTTCCGCATTGGAAGGGCATCGCCTCAGTGAACCGGTTACCGTGGCTCATGAATTGCCCACCGTCGAGTTGCGTGCCACGGTCGCGTCCGATGGCCGAGTCCAACTCGAAGCAGAGGCGACGTCCCTCACGGCTCGGCTGTACGCGGCATCGTTCGCAGTCGATGGCGGACGCTGGAACCCCTTGCCGCCCCAGGACGGACTATTCGACTCGCGTTCCGAATCGTTTCGGTTCCAAACGACACGACTCGCCGCCGGCTCCCATGTCATCGTCGTCCGGGTGCGTGATGCGGCGGGCAACTGGGGGATGGCGGACACGGTCGTCGATGTTCCACCCAGCAGCAAGCCCTGACCGAACTTCAACGCTTTGGACACCGGCACAGACCGAGCTTGTTTTCCAAGCCCTCCTGGTTTATTTCATGGGGCATGGTTTTCACGTCACCGGTCTTTCTTTTTCTGTTTTTGCCAACGGTCCTGGCTGCCGTCTGGATCTCCCCTCGCCGTTTTCGCCTCGTCGTCGTGCTTGTAGCAAGCTTGTTCTTTTACACCTGGGGCGAGAAAGGTTATGTGGCGGTTCTCGCTCTGTCAATTGTGGCCAACTATGCATTGGGACGATGGATCGAGTCGCTTCGCGGCCGACCCGCCGTGCGACTCGCGCTCCTCACCGCCGTGATGCTCAACCTCTCCGCTTTGATGTTTTTCAAGTACACGACGCTGTTCGTGGACAGCCTGCAAACGTTGGGTGCGAAGTTCGGCTACTGCCTGGCTGTGCCCACCGTCTCGATCCATCTGCCGATTGGGATTTCTTTCTTCACCTTCGAGGCGATTTCATATCTGGTCGACGTGCGACGAGGGACGATCTCGGCCACACGTAATCCGATCAAACTGGGCGTTTTCCTGACTCTTTTCCCCCACCTCGTTGCCGGTCCGATCGTTCGCTACAGCGATCTTGCCCACTCCCTCAATCACCACGAACTCGATTTGGGGCAAGCCGCCCAGGGAGTCAGGCGGTTCATCATCGGTCTTTCCAAGAAGCTGCTTCTTGCCAACACCGTCGGCCGCACGGCCGATCTCATCTTCGCTCAAGCGCCCGATTTGCTTCAACCCAGTGCGGTTGTTTTGGCTGCCCTTTGCTACAGCTTGCAAATCTACTTCGACTTCTCCGGCTACAGCGATATGGCTATTGGTTTGGGCCGAATGCTCGGCTTCCAACTGAACGAGAACTTTCGCTATCCCTACTTCGCCTCGTCGATCACCGATTTTTGGCGGCGCTGGCACATCTCCTTATCAAGTTGGTTTCGCGATTATGTTTACATCCCGCTCGGGGGCAATCGCCTCGGACCTTTTCGCACCGCCCTGAATCTTCTCGTTGTCTTTAGTCTTTGCGGCTTATGGCATGGGGCAAGTTGGTCCTTCTTGATTTGGGGCTGGCATCACGGGGTGTTCCTGATCGCCGAGCGCTGGCTCCGCCAGCTTCCCGTTCGGCCTCAATTGGCTCAAGCTTGGGCCATCGCCGGCCGGCTTTACGTCCTCACTGTCGTCATGATCGGCTGGCTTTTCTTCCGCGCCGACAATCTGACTCACGCCTTGGACTTGTTGCAAGCAGCCACCCAGTGGAACACCGACATCGGGCACTCCGCGATGGATTACCTCAACCGCGAACTGATCATCGTCCTCGGGGTAGGTTGTGGGGCGTCTCTACCCATCACCCCCGCTCTCAAGGCATACCGGAGCAAGCTCGGTCGACTCGGGGCTGTCGCCGAGGGAGGGGTCTTGTTCATCTTGGCGTTTTTGTGCTGGATCGCGGTTGTCGGAGGTACCTACGATCCGTTCATCTACTTCCGCTTCTAAGGAACCGTCGCATTCATGAGTGCCTGCAAAGTCGGCGATGCGGTGATCGTCTGGGGGTTCGTGGTGTGTTGCGCGACCTTGGGGATCGTGTCTCTCGTGCTGCCCCCGGATCAAACATCATTCGCCCGTGAGGGCCGGGCCCCGGCCTCCTTTCCCACGGGGGGGCGAATCTCGGACCTAAGACGTTTTCCGAATCGGTTTGAAGCGTTCTTTCAGGATCGTCTGGCGTTCCGCAAGACGTTGTTGAATGCGCATGCCGCCATCAAAGTCCGCGGCTTGGGTGTGTCGTCCTCGAATAAAGTCATCGTCGGCGAAGAGGGGTGGCTTTTCCTCGACCCTCAAAGCGAGAGCGACGGTGCCGTGCCGGTGTCGTCTGAGGTGCGAGCCTTGCGCTGGGCCGACTCGCTTCGGCTATGGAAAGCCTGGTGTGATCGCCGAGGACTTCGGTATCTCTTCGTGTTGGTTCCCGAAAAACAAACGATCTATCCCGACCAATTACCCGCGTCGCTTCGGCCCCCGCAACCCGCACAGGCCGTCGAGCATCTTCGGCAGTTGGGGCCATCGGTGCTTGGCGAGGCGTTTTTGGACTTGAAACCGATGCTCGAGCGGTTCAGCGGCCCGCCGACGCTTTACTTTCGCACCGACACTCATTGGAATGACGATGGGGCGAGCATCGGGTATCGGGAAATCGTCAAGCGCCTGGGGTTGGAACCCATCGCCGAGGGAGAATTGGCCCGCGAGTCACATCAGGCGTTTGTGGGCGATCTCGCACGAATGCTGCATCTATCACAACCGGAACCGGAAATGATCCAGACTCTGCACCACCGCCAACCCCGGGCGAGACGCCGAGACGAGTCGGTCCCGTTGAACCCGCAGTTGCACTCGCCCCCGACGATCCCGCCACAGGTTTGGGGCGTGAGCGATCGCGGCCTGCCTCGCGGCGCGATGTTCCATGATTCATTTGCCGAGCGTCTATTGATTCCTCTCTTGGCAGAGCATTTTGAGACACTGGTCTATGCTCCAGCGATTGCCCCGGACCCCGACGTCATCGAGCCATTTCACGCTCAGATCGTAATCCAGCAATTAGTGGAGAGGCGGATTAACCACCACGACCCCGTGGGACCGCCCTGAATCTCTTATGTCCGCCGTGCATCACCCCGAAAAGCTTCGACCCGTCAGTCGCTCGTAGGCTTCGACATATTTTGCTCGAGTCTGCTGCACCACCTCCACGGGCAGTTCCGGCGGCGGGCTATTCTTGTCCCAGCCGCTTGCGGAGAGCCAATCGCGGACGTACTGTTTATCAAACGACGGAGGCTTTGTCCCCGGCTGATAATCTGAGACGGGCCAGAAACGAGAACTGTCCGGTGTCAGAACTTCATCGACGAGAATGACCTCACCGTTCGGGAGAAGCCCCCATTCCAATTTGGTGTCCGCGATCAAGATACCGCGTCGTCGAGCGTAGGAAGACGCCGTCCGATAAACCCCAATACTGAAGTCGCGCAGTCGAGCGGCCAAGGCCATTCCGATCCGTTGGCCCATCTGGGCAAAAGTGATGTTCACATCGTGCCCCGACTCCTCTTTCGTCGCCGGGGTAAAGATCGGCTCGAGCAGCCGATCTCCCTCGACCAATCCGAGCGGCAAGGGAATGCCACACACCCTCCGCGATTCGGAGTACTCCTGCCAACCCGAGCCCGCCAGATACCCTCGCACGACGCACTCGACCGGCACGACCTGGGCTTTTTTCACCATCATGGTCCGACCTCTCAGCACCTCCGTTTGGGCCACAAATTCCGGGCCCATTTCGGCCAAGTCATCGCTGAGGAAGTGATTCGGGACCCCCAGCAACTCCAGCCAGAAT
>CAKZUU010000271.1 GCA_937922175.1 uncultured Gemmataceae bacterium | reverse complement strand
CGATTCGGCTCACCGCTTCCCGGACGGCCTTGAATGAACTCCAGTCGTGGTTGCCCACGCGGAGTATCGGCTTCGACGCCGTGTTTATCGGCGTTCGTCTTCCTCTCACTTGAGTGATTGACTTGAGAACTCGGCAAAAAGGGAAGACCACGCGTCTCCGTCGACGAAGGAAGCTGCGGCAATCTAGTCGGTCCGCAGAACCCCTTCCCGACGCTCGGCCTGCTCACGTTGCAACTCCGACGTCAGTGAGCGCCCCCAAAGCCAGTAGTGAGCGCAACCGACTCCTCCCACCAGAGCACACACGGAGATGGCGACGAACATCTGTTGCCCGAACAGAAGATACGCAAACCCGAGGATTCCCAAACCTGTGACAGCGACGAGGCTGTACGTCAGCACGTTCGTGCCGCTGGGACGAAGTTCGCTCGAAGATTTCGCCATGAGGGATCGCTCGTTGAAAAACAATTCGCGTTTACCGTTACCGCCGCGGACGTCCGCCCCACATTTCTGCCTCGTCGGCAAAGGGATGCGCTGGACGATTCGGACGTGGATCGGGCCGCGATTTGAGGATCGCTTCGGCCAAGGCCAGATCGGATCGCGTCGTGATCTTGATGTTCGTCGCCGGCGCGGTCACGAGGTACACCGGCTTTCCCAACGTCTCGACCAACTGCGCATCGTCAGTGATCGGACCGCGTAAAGTGGAGCGGCGAGCATACGCTTCGGTGAGCCAATCTCGACGGAACACCTGCGGAGTCTGGGCCAGCCAGAGTCCCTCGCGGGACACTGTTGCCTCGACGCGCTTGGAACTGTCGGCTCGTTTGATCGTGTCCTGTATAGGGGTCGCCAACAGCGCCGCGCCGTGTTGCGCGGCGGCGGTAAATACCGCATCGATCAATTCCGACGTGAGGCAAGGGCGAACTGCATCGTGTATAGCGACGAAATCCGCCGAATCGTTGACTTGTGCCAACCCCTTGGCCACTGAATCGAATCGTTCTTCTCCGCCGAGCACCACCTTGATATTCATGAAAACGATGTTTGGTCGATAACGACGCTCGAACAATTCCTGGTCTTCCGCGGCAATGACCAGGATCATTTGGCAGACGTCGGAGCGATTGACAAACAGCTCGGCGGTGCGCAACCAGACGGCGCGCCCATCGAGGTTCACGAACGGCTTCTTCTCCTTGTCGCCGAAACGAGACGATTTTCCGGCGGCAGGGAGAATGACGGCGAATTTCGGCATGACAATCTCTCCTCGACGCCGGCCTGGCACCGCCCCATATTCTAAAACTTTTGTCCCGCGCTCGCCAGCGCGGAGTGCGCCCGCTGTAATCGGTCCTGCATGGATCGGACCATCGCTTCATGTTTCATGAGGCTTTCCTCGGCATCCGCTGCTTGTTGATCGGCTCGGCCCACGAGTTTCTGAAAATCTTCGAATTCTTCGTCAAACCGCTCCAATGCCCGCTGCCAATTGATCTGGTGTTCGTCGGCAAGATCGGAACTGAAAAGAGGCGAGGCTAACGTTTGTTCGTGTCGCGATAGTTCGGCCCAGACACGGTCCAAAGCTTCGCGCAGTTCCTCAACGACGCGCGACCACTCTCCGAATTTCATGTCGGCTCTCCGTCCAGGGGATTCTCTCGATCGAGAAGGGGATTAGGTCATTTCTCCTCTTGACACAATCCCAAGTTGAGGGCATACGGCCGGCGACACGTTCAGCCTGTTGCATCGGGATCGGAAGGGCGGCAACGAGCCGACGCGCCCGGGGGGGGCGGTTCGATCCCAGGGGGGCAACAATGAAGCGATGGTTCATCGCGACGGCAGCTATCTGTGCCATCTTGTCGAATGTCTCGGCAGGGGACGGGAAACGAGCGGAACTTGTTCGGGCACCCTGGTACAAACGTTGGTTGGGAATTGGACCGGAGCCACCCAAGCCCGTCCCGCCCCCGAAACCCAAAGACCCCGCGGTTGAGGCCGCCAACGCCCGCGCGCTGGCCGAGGCAGACTTGATTCGTCGACAAAACGTCTGCCTCGAACTTCGTCAATTTGCTGAAGAAACCGACAATCACGTTCTTCGGGCGAAGGTTGATGCGTTGGAACGTCAGGCTTGGGAGATTTACAAGAAGCAAACCGCTCATCTGCCCTGCAGCCGGCTCGTCCCCACTTCGGAGGAGCGTGCCTTGGACCAACGTCTCGGAACGAGCATGACCGCTGCGAACGCGGCCGAACGGTTATTGCCCCCGATCGACGTTTCGAGTCGGCAAGCACAAGCATCGGCCGTGCGGGAGGTGAAACCATGACGAGGTTGATCCCAGGCGTTCTGGTGGCTTTCCTGACGGCCGGTTGCCTCACCTTGCCACCCCATGCGTCGACCAACAAGGGCGACCGCGACCGAGTCGAGGCCGCCGTGGCGGAGAAACTCCCGCTGGTAACACCAGTGCCCGTGACGGCCGATAATTGTGAGTCGCAGATGCAGGCGCTTCAGCGCGAAATGGATGCGCAGATGAAAAAACTGGCGTCGACGCGGCCAGCGGACAGCGACCAACCCTGACCGACCAGCGCTTCGTAATGCCGCCTGTGATCATCGCTTTCTCGAAAAAACCTCAGCATGGTTCGGCGTTGCGAAGCGCCTTCTCGGGGGAGCCATTTCAACCGGTGCCGTCGGCTTGGCACAAATCTCGCAAGATTTGATGGTTGACCGAATCCATGTCGCCCAACTCGGGCAGATGCTCTTTGGGCGTTTCCAGGATCATGCTCCGGGATTGAAAACGTCGATCGTTGACAATCAGCCGAAACGGCTCCAAACCGAGGTGCCCCCTTCCCAGATGCTCGTGCCGATCCACCCGGCTTCCCTGCTCCCTTTTGCTGTCGTTGAGGTGAAAGACACGGACTCGACGCAGCCCCACGTGCCGATCCAACTCGCGCATGGTCCGGCGATACTCCGATTCCGGGGACAAAGCGTAGCCCGCAGCGAACACGTGGCAAGTGTCGAAACAAACGCCGAACTGACGAGGGTCGTGCAGCCCCCGCAAGATAGCCGCTAAATGCTCGAACCGATGTCCGAGGGAACTGCCTTGGCCGGCGGTTGTTTCCAACAAGATTCGGACCCGGCTCCCGGGACAACGCTCGGTCACTTCGTTCAAGGCCTGGATGACCCGCTGAATCCCGATTTCTTCACCCATCCCCAAGTGAGAACCGGGGTGCGTGATCAGGTCCGAGGCTTCGATTGCGTCGGCTCGATGGATTTCGTCGACAAATGCCTCGACCGACCGGCGCCACAACGGTTCGTCCGGAGAAGCGAGATTGATGAGGTAGGCGTCGTGGACCACTGGTCGGGGCAGGCCCAATTTGCGTCGAAGACGACGGAATTGGGCCGCCTCTTGTTCTTCGATGGGGGAAGCGACCCATTGGCTGGGCGCCTTGGTGAAAACTTGCAGCGCGGTGAAACCATAGCGCTGGGCGGAGAGTAAGGCTTGATGCAAACCGCCCGCGATTAACAAATGGGCCCCGAAGCGAGGCATCGAACCGTCCCAAGTTGACGCAGCGAAGTCATGAACCTATCGTGGCTTTGATCTTAGGATATCCCTGCCGGAGTGTGAACGTGCAAGAGATGCTCGGTTCGCAACCTTACGAGTCCTCGGTTGCCGGGGCAACGATCGGATGGTTGCTAGCGTTGGGAGGGGTTTTCGTCTTCTTCCTTTTCGCCGTGAATTGGAAACGACTCTGGCCTGTGCTTCAAGCTGGGGGATCCATCCCGTTGACCTTACTGCTCGTGCTGATCGCCCTGGTGTGGTCGCAAATCGCCCCGAGAGAGGCGACAGTGCTGAGCGGGTTGTCGATCGGTAATTTCTGGTGGCAGCTGATCGTTGTGGGACTCATGGCGTGTTGGGTTCTGCTGGCAGGATGGTTGCAGGATCGTTATGAGTGGGATCCACCGGAATTCGCGCTCGAGTCGGCAGCTCCTCCTGGCGCGGCCCACCACCACTCGGACCGTGCCGAACACGCGGTGTCGGCGGCCCCTGGCGATTCAGGGCATGGGTCGGGCTACGTTCATTGATGCGATGGAGGCTTGTTGACACGGTAGGCGTCTCCCTTCAGGAGGGAATGCGATGTGGGTTCGCAAATGCGAATTGGATGCGGACACCGATTTTCGTCCGCCGATTCCCACGATGATCGTCTCGAATGAGGAATTCGTGCCGCCACCGCCGTCGCCCCAACAGCGGGCGGTCGAAGCGCGGCTTTTGGAGCTGACCGAGCGGCAATCGAAAAGGCTCGGCTGGAGTCGACGCCAATTTCTCACAAGCGGATGCGGCACTGCGGCGGCGCTGCTCGCGTTCAACGAGGTGTTCGGTCCCTTCTATGACGTGAGCGCTGCCGAGGTCGAGGAACCGAAAGCGTTCGAAGAGCGCTGGCCAAAAGATCAATTCATCTTCGACGTGCAGACGCATCATGTCGATATTGCGGCTCCCTGGTACGAGACGGCCGATGGGAAACGTGTCGCCAACTTCCTGCGTCTGATCCGCGGGCGTTCCGGGAGTCGTGATCCTTTGGAGCAATTGAATCGTGGCCATTACGTCAAGGAACTGTTCGGCGACAGCGACACGGTCATGGCCGTTATCAGCGGTGTGCCGAGCCGCGATTGGGACAAAAACCCCTTGCCACCCGATCAGATGGTCGCCACCCGTCAATATGTCAATGAAATGGCGGGAAGTCGTCGTGTGTTGTCGCACGGATTGTTGAGGCCCAACTTGGGTGAACGCGAATTCGCCGAGATGGAGCGGCAAGTCAAAGAATTGAAAATCGAAGCCTGGAAAATGTACACCGGAGCGGAGCTCGGCGAAA
>CAKZUU010000270.1 GCA_937922175.1 uncultured Gemmataceae bacterium | reverse complement strand
ACAATCCCGCCGATAAGGCATTGACTCGCACCGGGAACGAGCGCGAGGCGATGGGCGACCAAGCCAGCGGTGGCGCTCTCGGCGGTCGCCACCGTCCGATGGTGCTGCTTCAGCAAACGGACGACTGCGTCCTGCAATTCTTCGTCATCCACTCCGAACACCAGATCACCCAAGCGCTCTCGAATGGTTCGCTCGACAGGCTCCCAAACTAGTCGGGCGTCGTCCATCGACGGGGCCCGCACAAAGATTCGGAGCGAGATGGTGCCGTCGGATGCCGTGATGCCGACCTCGGGCTCGTGCCCGCGACGAGTGAGATCGGCAAGTTTCTCCTCGATTTGCGACTCACCCAAACCAAACGTGTTCAGTTTTCGCTGAACGAATACTCCAGATGAGAGTCCAGCGGCAACGAGTTTCGGCCGAACTTCTTGGTCGAACATCGCCCGCATTTCGCTGGGAACACCCGGCAGCGCCACAAAGATCGTGTCGCCCACTTTCAACCAAATGCCCGGTGCTGTGCCGAACGGATTTGCGATGATCTCAGCGCCACAAGGGAAAAACGCCTGGACACGGTTGCTCTCGGGGCAAGGACGATTTCGCCGGGCAAACCTTTCTTGAATTTGCCGCCAGGCATCCTCATGAAAAACGAGGTCCACCCCGGCGACACGTGCCAAGGCTTCTCGAGTCAGATCATCTTGCGTTGGACCCAACCCACCGGTCATCATAACAAGGGGGGACCGCGAGGCGGCGAGTCGAAAGACGGCGATGTTGTCCTCCAAATTGTCCGCGACCGTGGTGTGAAACACCGTCGTGATGCCGAGTTCGCCGAGTTTCAACGCCAACCATGGACTATTGGTGTCGAGGTTCTGACCGCAAGTCAACTCGGAACCAATGGCGATGATTTCCGCTTTCATGCCTCGCATCCATCTCCGGAGACACTGAAGGCTTTCCCTCGGGACGGTTCGTCATGCGAGTCCGACCGACTTCGTGTCGCCAGCGTGAACCGTTCGACAGCTTCGGGATTCAGTTTCACGCCCAGGCCGGGGGCCGAGGGCGGGACCAGTCGGCCATTTTCGGGGTAAGTCGGCTCGAGTACCAAGGTCGTCAGACGCGAATCGTAAGCGATGATGGGCACATTCGCTAAGCCGCACGCTAAATGCACGGCGATTTCCGATGGGACGTGCGGCACGAGGGAGCGGCGATGAATCTCTGCCAGGACGCCGAGCTTCAGTAGGGGAGTCAGACCAGCAACGGCCGGCCAACTGGGTCGCAACGTGTACGGCACTCCCGCCTCGAGCAAGGCACGAAAGTGAAGAAGAGAAGAAAATCGCCGTCCCAGAGCGAACGAGGTCTCGGTTTTGGCCGTGAGGAGCCGGTAGCCTGAGAGATCATCGTCGGCAAGGGGATCCTCAAACCAATCAGCGCCAATCTCCTCGTCGATGAAACGAGTCATGGGCAAGGCCGTCTCGTAATCGTAGGGCCGCTCGACACCGACAGCAAACCAGCAATCATCACCCAAGGCGTCACGGATATCGACCAGACGGTGAGACTCAGCCTCGGCGTCGATGCCGGCGGTGCCGACTCGCAGTCCGCAAAAGCCTTGAGCCAAGGCCGATCGGCCTCGTTGAATGACCTCATCGCTGGTGAGTCGGGGATCGGAAGTTTCGTCGAAAAACAATCGGGCGGAGTCACGACATCCGCCCCACAATCGCCAGAGGGGCTCTCCTGCCGATTTTCCTTTCAGATCCCAAAGCGCCACATCGATGGCGGCATACGCTCGTTGCGCCGACGGAGTCGCCATTCGGTCGACGGCGGCGAAAAGCCGTTCCTGGTGTCGAGCGTCTTCGCCAAGACATCGGGGGGCCACGACATCACTGACAACGAGCAACAACGAGGCGGCGTCGCTGGCAGGGAAAAAACCGACGCCCGATAGGCCACTGTCTGTTTCCACTTCGACGACAAGGACGTCGAGGGTTTCGGGCGGAGGATCGGGCGCACCGGCCAACGGTAAGGGTCGCGAGCGAGTCGGAGGCAACCGAAGGTGCCGGGCGTTGATTCGTTGGATTCGCATGAAGATGATCGTACAAGGCCCGTCCAACCGTGGCGCGATGGCGATCCCCATGTTGCTGGCATGGACAGCGCGTCAACCGGGGGCGAGCCGCTCGTTCTCGAAGGAGGAATCGATTTGTTTCCGCAACGCGCTGTGTCTCCAGCCAAAACCGAAATAAATCGTCAGCCCGATCACCAACCAGGCCAGCAAACGGATCCAGGTCATGACCGGGAGAAAGAGCATCATCAGGAGGTTGACCACGATGCCGGCAGGGGCAACAAACCAGAGGAACGGTGTGCGGAAGGGGCGGGGAGTGTCCGGCCGTCGGACCCGCAACAGCCAGACCGCGGCGCAGACGACGACGAAAGCGAACAGCGTACCGATGTTGACCATCTTTTCTAAGTCTTGAATCGGCGTCAGGGCAGCGACAATCGTGACGATCCCACCCGTGACGATCGTCGAGACGTGTGGTGTTTTGAATCGTCCGTGCACGGTACCGAAGATCTTCCGGGGCAGCAAACCGTCGCGGGCCATCGCGAGAAAGATGCGTGCCTGACTGAGAAGGGTGATGAGCAGCACACTCGTCATCCCTGCCAGACCACCCAAGGCGATCAGCGCTCCAGCCCAACGAAGTGCCGGATTCCCTCCTTCGGTTTCGGCTTTTTGTCGAAAGGCGGAGGCCACGGCGGCCTTGACGTCAATTTCCGGGTAGGGCTTCATCCCGGTAATCACAGCGGACACGCCGATATAGAGCACCGTGCAGATGACCAGCGAGGCAATGATCCCGATGGGCACGTCGCGTTGAGGTTTGACCGCTTCTTCCGCGTGTGTCGAGATCGAGTCGAAGCCGATGAAGGCGAAGAAAACGAGAGCCGCTCCGAGCATAATACCCGACAAGCCGTAGGGTGCGAAATTTGTTCGAGTCCGATCGTCGATCGAGGCGAGGTACTTGTCCACGCCAAACTCCGCGAGAGCTCCCCAATGCTCGACTTCACGTTCCCGAGCCTTGGCGAGAGCCTGTTCCAACACGGCGTGGACTCGCCGACGATCTTGGTCGGTTCGCGGAAGATCCGGCTCGAGGCGGCGGCGAATTTCCGTCAGACGTTGTTCCGCCTGCTCGGCCGACTCCGTCCCTTGGC
>CAKZUU010000269.1 GCA_937922175.1 uncultured Gemmataceae bacterium | reverse complement strand
TCTGCGTGCTCAACGTCTTCGACGTTTGTTGATGCAGGAGATGGCCGAAGTGATGGAAAAGGTCGACGTGTACGTGGGGGGCAATGATCTGGCGATCACCAATCTCACGGGCCATCCGACTGTTTGTCTGCCCAATGGCTTCGTCTCACGGGGCGGCTTCGAGGTGCCGACGTCAATCACCTTCACCGGACGATTGTTTGGCGAGTCCGAGTTACTGGCTGTGGCGCAAGCCTATCAAGAGGCGACGGGCCATCATCGGAAACGCCCGCCTCAGAATACCTGGAAATGAAACACCCCCGCCGGGCACCAACGCCCGCGGGGGTCGGCCATGATGTGCCTTCTCCGCGTCGTCAGAACAACTCCTTGATGGGGTTGGCCCCTTTATCGACAATTCGGATGGGTCGGCCGATGCTCGATTCGTTTTGCTTGTTGTAGTCGATACCCAAGATACGGCAGACGGTGGCGAGGAAGTCAATCGCAGACACAGGGCGATCCTCGACGGTAGCGCCTTCGGCATCGGTCTTGCCGATCACCTGCCCCGCCTTGATTCCCCCGCCGAACAGAACCAGGCTCCAAGCTCGGGGATAATGATCGCGACCAGGTTCCGTGCCGCGGGAGTTGATTTTTGGCGTTCGACCAAACTCTCCCATCCAGATGACGAGGGTGGAATCGAGCAAGCCTCGCTCGTGGAGATCTTGAACCAAGGTGCTCATGGGACGGTCAATTTGCTGCGAGAGCGCCTTGACCCGCGAAAAATTGTTTTGATGCGTGTCCCAGCCGCTGAGGCTGACTTCGACGAACGGCACACCCACTTCGATGAGCCGGCGGGCGAGCAAGCAGCTCTCGGCGAATCGTCCCGTTCCGTATTTCTCGCGATAGGCGGCGGGCTCCCGAGTCAGGTCGAAGGCTTGCGCCTCTCTGGATTGCATGAGTTGGACGGCGCGTCGATAAGTCGTGTGATGATCGAACGCTGCCGACGAACGATATTGTCGATAGAAGCCCGCTTCCATTTCCTCCAACAGGCCGAGACGCTGGTCGAAGCGGGAACCACCAACGGCAGCTTTCAGGCTCTCGACACCGCGAGCCGGATCGCTGACGGTCAAAGGCTGGTGCTTGGGTCCCAAGAATCCAGCGCCGTAGCTGCGATTGCCGATGGTGACAAAGTTCGGCAGAGGAAACTCTTCGCGTCCCAATTCTTTGGAGACAATCGCTCCCAGACTGGGATGCACCAAGCCCCCTTGTCCCTCTCGATAGCCGGTGTGCAGGTAGTATTTGGCCCGCCCGTGAGCTCCTTCACCGGTGCTCATGCTGCGGACAATCACGCCTTGGTGCATGACCTTGGCCGTCTCCGGCAGGTGCTCGCTAATCTGCATGCCGGGAACGCTGGTGGCGATCGGCTGAAACTCGCCAGCGTCTTTCGTGCCCGGCTTCATGTCGAAGGTGTCCTTGTGCGAAGGCCCGCCGTCCATCCACAAGAGAATGCAGGACTTGGTCCGCGCTTTGGAATCCGCTGCCCGAGCCGCCAACGGGGCCAGCCAGCCCGACAACGACGGGCCAAACACGCCGAGCGACGTCAGTTCCAAGAATCGTCGTCGAGTGACAGAAGAGCACATTGTCGAACTCCGATCAGATGGAGATGTTTCCCCCAAACCCTCGCATCGCGATAGCGCGGTACCGACGTTCAGTGATTCAACGTGAATTCACTACTGTTCAGCAACGCCCACAGGATATCAGCGTAGCCCGATTCAAGAGAGTCAGTCCGATCCAAGTACTTCATGAGACGCGCCGTTTCGGCCGGCGTCGGCCGTCGCGACAACGCGCTCAGGTACAGGGCGTCGATCGCCTTGGATTTGGTTTGCCCTTTCGTCAACTGCCGGGCCGCCAGCTCCGAGTTCCGATTCGTGAAAGGATGATTCATCAGACGCAAGGCTTGCGGGATACCAGCATCATATTCCGTGGCCTTGGCGTCCTCGCTGACGGCAAAGAAAGCGATGAACTGGTCCCTTACTGAGGCACCTGGCCGGTTTGGCTGCTGGGTCGCTGGTCGATTATTGTTGCGCCCGGGATTGGGCGGCCCCAAGATCGCACTCAGACTGTCGTACAACTGCTCGGGCGACAACACCTTGACATTCATCCGAGCGAACCATTTGTTGTCGCTCTCATTCCCAGGAACGGGTCGACTGGTTCGTTGATAGGCCTCGCTCTGACAAATGGCGCGATACAGCGCTTTGATGTCGAAACCGCTGTCGGCAAATTGCCGGGCCAGTCCGTCGAGCAACTCGGGATGGGTCGCCTCGCGTTCCTCGTTCATGTCGTCGATGGGTTCGATCAGACCGACACCGAACAGTTGGCCCCAGACACGATTGACGAACGCTTTGGCGAAAAACTTGTTTTCCGGGCTTGTCAGCCATTGGGCCAAGATCGGGCGAAGCTCCGTCACGCCGGCGACGTCGGCCGTCTCACCTTGAAAGAATTTTGGCGGCACCATCTTCGCCGACTCGGACAGACCCCGCTGCCGACCGCGTGAGCTCTCGATGACGGCAGGAGTTTGGGCGGCATCCTTCATGGCTCGCGGATTACCGTTGATACGCACCTTCATGAAAAAGGCGGCCATTCCCCAATACTCCGTCTGCTTCCAGCCGGTGAAGGGGTGGTTGTGGCATTGCGCACATTCCAGCCGTACTCCCATGAACAATCGGCTGACGGAATCGAGCATCTTGTTTGCCGACTGTGTCGCCAGGAAAAAGGTGGTTGCCCCGTTCTCCTCCTGGGTGCCCGTCGCCGTCAACAATTCCGACACCAACCTGTTCCAAGGCGTGTTGGCGTTGAACTTCTCGCTCAGCCATTCATTCAGGGGTCCGACGCGAATCGCTCGATTGTCGGTCGTTCGCTGGAAGAGCAGGTTGTCCCAGATGTCGGCCAAATGGCGACCAAACTCGGGACTGGCCAACAACTCGTCGATGAGTTTCGATCGCTTCCGCGAGTCGGTGCTGTTGAGAAAAGCGACGGCCTTCTCCTTCGGCGGGACGACACCGACCAAATCGAGATACACTCGCCGCAAAAATTCGGCGTCGCCCGAACGGGGTGAAGCAGGCACCTTTTCGGCGGATAACCGCGAGTTGATCTGGTGATCGATGAATTGCGTCAGGTTCTGCCCCACGGCCGTACCGACGATCATCAGCATGCCAAGGATCGAGGCCTGCCAAGGTGCCGCCATGATCGTGCCCTCGGAACTGCGTGACTGTTTCCTCCATCAATCTAACAGCGCCATGGAGTAAAGGTGCCGGTGTGAATGAAAATTTTCTCATTCACGTTTCGGCAGTCCAGGCGAACTGGTGCCGCAGCAAGTAGACCCGTTTGAATGCCTTGGGGGTACCACGATTAACCCATTCCACCCAAACGACCACAAATCGCGAGCCCCCGGCATCCGGAATGCGGACTTCATCGCCATCGGCATAGGTGATGGCGTTCGCCCCGGCGCTCCGCGAACAGCCGTCGCGGATGTCGATTGACTCATCGAGGATCAGGTAATGGCTCCAGATCGGCAGCCCCGCCGACGCTGACCGACCCCGACTCAGGTCCGCGACAAGTCGGCAGGGGATGTTGGTTGCCGTGGGCGTCCCCGCTCCAAATGGGCGATAAACGCTGCAGGTCAGCGGCAGGACAAACAAGGGTAGAGGCATGATCGATCTCGTGGCAAGGTCAAGTCAGGTGCTGGGAGTGCGGTAAGGGGTCAGCAGAATCTTCACTTCCTCGGGGAGGGCGCTTCCGTCGCGATACGTTACGTCGATTTCCCCATACCGTTGATGGGCCAAGTTCTGAAAACCCGTTGCCGTGTGGGTTTTCACTTGCCGATACCAATGTCCAATCAGCAAAGCATAAGCCTGTTTCACATCATCGGGCACCGAAGGAGAAGTCGAGTAAACGACTTGCACCGCCTGGGGGCTTCGCGTCCACGTCGCGCGATCCGCATTCACCAAACCGCGGCGTCGGGCGTCAAGAAGCGGGCCATATCGCGACTGAATCACGCCTCGCTCGGCGTGCACGACATAATCGCTGGGCGGCAGGACGCTATCCGGTCCGAAAACTCCGGAGGCATCCACCTTCACACTGGTGACGGACGCCACCGGGTAATTTTTCAGGCAGACCAACTCGACATGACCGGGGAAAAACTCGGTGAAGGTCCCGCCTTGCCAATCGCGTCCCGTGAATTCGGCGATCCAACGGTCGGCTGCCTCCATCAGCAAGGTCAACAAACCGTCATCCGCCGTGGTGCTGACGCCCAGTCGACTCTTAACGTTGGTCAGTGTGTCCAACGGCATGACGAACCCTCCCGCAGCCGGAACTCCGAGGGCCGGTCAGCCCCCGGACCCGGCAGCTTCGGCAAGGAAATTCAAACCACCTTCTTCTGCTGGCTGACGAAGACTGCGACGGCGAACGACGGACCCGTGCCGCTTACCGTGCTGACGTAACGCACATACCGTTTGGATCGCTCGAAGGTGATGGTTTGGTAATTTCCGGCAGAGGTCACCGGCGTAAAGGTCGCGCCGGCGATGTCGGTCCACGAGGAGCCATTGTCGGATTCCTGAATTTTCCCTGTCAACGAAGGCGACGAGCCGGAAACATTGCCGACTTGCTGGACAGCAAAACACGGGCCGTCACCGGCAAGGAGGTCGGCCGCGGGACCGTTCGTGCTGGTCGTGATTGTCTGCGGAGCCAATCCGGCTCCCAAGACGAGGTAACTGGCCAAATCGTGGATTTTTGTGGACATCGAATTCTCCCAAAAGATGGGGGAACAGGGGGGTAAATGACCGAACCCGCCCCGAAATGATCCCGAACAAGCCGCGAATTAACCAACGATCAATTGGTCGCACAGGACGAAGCTGGCGGCATGGCGTGGGCCGGCGTCGAGGTGCTGGATGCCGCGAAGATAGGTTTGATCGTTCTGCAAGGCCGAGTCGCCCAGACCGCTGGCGAGGAACTCCATGACGCCGGATCGGCCCACGATCCAATCGGGGAAATAGCCGAGCAAGATATAGGTCAGATTGCTCGAGCTACCCTTGACCCGCGAGTTGGAGATCTGCGAGGTGCGGACGACCTTTGTGCCGTACAGCTCGGTTGGAGGGGCATCGGCAGCGGAACGCGACGGATGGAAGAGGAACGGGCCGGCGGCATCGTCCTCGGTCGTGGCATCGGCACGACGGTTCATGAGAGCAGCGAACATGTCGCGACGCATCAGCCAGGCCGTCGGAGCCGAAACCGCATCGGGCAATTTTGCCTCCATTTTCGCCACATCTTCCGGCTGGAAGGTGTCGCCGTTGGCTCCCGTGGTCGATGCCGGATGGGTCAGCAAGTCCGAATAGGTGAGGAGGCCTTTGATCTGGGTGCCGCCGGTGCCGGTGAGCATGGCGGAATCGGCCTTGAGGGCGGCCACCCGCGCCATGTCGAAGCGGATCAACCCCTCTGCCGACGGACTCGCAAAGCGCAACAGTTCGTTGTTGAGTTTAACAAAGATGCCCAGCTTTTTCGCTTGCAAGTCCAGCGACCCCGTCGACGGTTGCGATTCGGTGATGCTCGTCCCTTCGCCGACCCAATACGCGGTCGATCCGCCGGTCAATTTGGGGAACTGGATCCGCCCATTCGGGGGCAAAGCGATTTCCTGAGCGCCGGCCTGGGCAAAGGCTTCGAGGTTGCGTTGCAGGTCAATCAATTCGCCCAAGGTGGGAAAACCCACGAGGACGCCGCCGGCTAGGTCGCTGGTCGTGCCCAACGCTTTGACCCGGGGATTCAGACGGCGAAGAAGCCAAGCCGCCTCCTCGGGATCGAAGCGATGGCGATTTGCGGTCATCTTGTCGCGAATTTCCTGCTGGATTCGTTGGCCTCGCGGCTCGAAGGCCGGAAGGTGAGCACTGGCCAAGGGCACGAGAAATGACTGATGGCCGCAATGCGGTACGAACCCGTAGGTCTGGTACAACTCGCGCAACTGGTGATGGACATGGATTTCTTCCTTCGCCTGGTCCGGACCAAGATACCCCAAGGCAAACGCCGCCGCTTTCAATACCGAGTAGCCGATCGAGTCTTGGCCGACCGGCCCGCTCGTGACCCATGGGACTCGCCGTTCCACGGGGGCAGCCTGGGCCAAGGCTTTATCCACGGCAGTGGACGCGGTGTCTTCGATGAATCGAGCCAACTCGGCCCGAGTTTGGAACTTCTCTACTGCTTCGGACATGAGGATTCCTCCGATCTGACGCTGTAAAGGACGTGAGGAACGTGACAAAAAACGAAACGGGGAAAGATCGACCAATGCCGCCGGTTGGCGTCGGTCACCTGAAAGGAGAGGTGCCGGCGTCAGGCCACCACCAGTTCCGCGAACACGTCGGCTGCCCAGGTCAACCAACGGGCCAGTCTCGGATCGCGGATGTGTCCTTTGGCCACGGCAAGGGTCAAGGCGGCGGGATTCTCGGGAACTGGGACCGCGGAGTATTCCAGGAGATCCCATTCGTCGTATCGCACGCCTTGACGTCTCGGCGTGGCCCGCACCGGCACGAAGCCAATCGACCAACCACGCAAGATGCCTTGCTGATACAACTTGAACAGGTCTTCAGCGAAGGCGACGCCTCGGGCAAACTGCGTCTGAGCGATGACGCGATCGGGCAAAATCTCCAGAGCCAGACAACGCCCGATAGGAGGCAAATCACGCTGATGCGCCCATAACACCACCGGATTTCGCAAGAACTCCTCGACGTTTCGCAATCCCGACGGCACGACCACGTCGCCGGCCCGATCCGGGTAGCTCGTGGTGATGATGCTCCGCAGAATCATCTGCTCGGCATCGATGCCCAAACAGGCCGCCGCCGGAGCCTCTCGCGTCAGCGTCGGATTCATCTCGATCTCCTCCCTCATCCTCGACTCATCACTTCGCCCGTGCGACCCATTTCCTCAACTTGAACTTGGGGAATCATCGGCTGGTCGAACCGCGCGTCCAGATAAGGCGGCAAGCCGCGGGCCCGGCGGATCTCGTTGTAAGTCCGCAGACCCATCCGCGCGTCCAACTCGTCGTCCTTCCGTCGCTGCTCCTGATTCCGCGGGCTGCAATCGCCGAACCCGATCGCCACATCCGGAGAGAAGCGTCGGCCCAAGGTCCGTGTCAGCGTCTGAGCGATCAGTTCGAGTTTCGGCTGAATGGTCCCCTCGCAAAACATCACCCGTGCCCCGAACCAGATATCCGCCCCCAGACCGGTGTTCTCCACCAGCCCGGCCACCGGTGCCGGCACACGAAACAACGCGAAGATCTCGTCCCGCGTCATTCGGGCCGAGTTGAGAAAGTCCATCTCGGCTGGTGTCAGCGTCCAAGGTGAGGCCTTGATCCCCTGCTCCAAAATCAGGGGACGGTGCCAGTTTTCGCGGCCCCCAAAACGCGCTTGCACCTTCTCTTCCAGCCGACGCGCCACCGACTCGCTCAGGATTTGATCCGTCTGCAAAACGATCCCGGGGCGTTGTCCCGACTGAAATGCCTGATAACGGCTCCGTAACAATTCCGTGTTCGCATCCACCGTGAGGGCGTTCGCCTGCAACGGCGACAGGCCGTAGTGCGGATCCAGAGGATTGGGATATTTCAAATGAATGATTTCATCCGGCGCAAACCGCTCCGTGGCTGATCCCGGAACCGATACTTCATAACCCCGGACGAAACCGACCGGATCCGGAACCACTCGCACCCACGGCGAAGGAATCACCCATAATTCGCCAGGTAGGCGAACCCGCTCTTCCCTCTCCCGCCGCATCGCACCATACCAGAAACAGTTCCCGGTCAACTCCAAGTAAACGGTGGTCAGATACCACAATTCCCAGCGGGTCAGCCATGGGTTCGGGGCCTCCAACAGCCGCACCAGCGGATGCGTGTGAGGCAAGGGAACCTGTTCGTGTTCGGCCTGGCCGGTATTGCAGTACACAAACGGCCTCTGCTGCGCCACCTCTTGAGCGATGGCGTTGACGGCGGCGTAGACCCACGACTGATAGTTCCGCAATTGCTCGACCTGATCATCGCGCCACCATCCCGCCGGCCGACTCAGCGACGGTGCGGCCCAGATACGGGCCGCCGCCAATTCGTCGCGCCGAGCTTTCCCGAGCCAACGAGCT
>CAKZUU010000268.1 GCA_937922175.1 uncultured Gemmataceae bacterium | reverse complement strand
CGCCGATTGTCCGCCTTCGGATAAGGTGTTGGCGAGAGCCACCAGAGCCGGGTGAACGAATCTTTGACCCGGATGCGATGGACCGTCACCCACTGAGCCGGCGAGGGCAAGCGCGCCGGGTTATAGCAAATGAACTCTTGGCACAGGTGCAAATCCGCCGCCTCTTGGAACGCCAGGAGCGCCTTGAGGCTCGTCGTGGACATGGTCGGCCGACCAGGCTCCCAACTGTTCCCCAACTCCAGCACGATCGAGCCATTCGCGGTGAGATAGCTCCGGAACAACCGGGCAAAGCCCGCCAACCAATCCGCGAAGGCATTGCCCATGAGGTTGCCATATTTTTTCTCCCGGCACAACGGGAAGGGCGGCGACGTGAAAAGCAACTGGACCCGCCCTCGCCATGCTGACAGTTGCGGACTGGTCAACACCGATTCGGCAAAGCCCGTCCACATCTGACCTGCTGACGTCTCGTAAACCAACCGCCCGCTCTCCGACTTCCCACGCCGTTTCTTCACCAACCCACCCCTCCTTGCCGAAATCATTGGGGGCGGAACTATGCGACCCGCGGCCGTTCTCGTCAATGCCGATTTCGACAACGCCTCTCCGGGGATCGATGCCGTCGGTCATTGGTCGCGACCACCGTCTTCCGATTGACCGCTTCGTGGATTCCGTTTAGGATGCGTCTTGCTTTGGCGTCGCCTGTTCGGACACTGGAGAGTTGCCGTTTCCAACGCCGAAGCGCCGGCGATGGGATCGAGCTTCATGGATGCGAACGAGGGACGTTCGATCACGACCGACACCCCGACCGACCTGTCTCTAATAGCAACCTTGATGCGCCGCCGGGAGTCGGTGCGACACGGAGCCGAGCGAACGGTTTGCTTAGCCAAACTTCCCAAGGACCATGTGTGAACGGCGAATAACGTTCCAGATAGGCTTGCCCCCAACCCGGACCTTGCATCTGAATCCCAAAGAGGACACCCATGATGGCATCGCGAATTCTTGGGGCTTCTGCCCTGGTGGTTCTTCTTGTCCTGAACACGGCACCCAGTGAAACCAAGGACTATCCGAAACTGATCTCCGGCAAATGGAAGGTGACCAAAGCGGATCCGGAGACCGTCCCCGTCGGTGCTGTTTTCGACTTCCTGGCCGACGGCAAGCTAAAATTCCGTTACTCTGCCGACGGACAAGAACTTGAACTGAACGGGCGGTACAAACTTGAAGGCACGAAACTCACCATCACCGTCCAATTCGGGGACGAGGAGAAGTCGCAGAATGTGGAAGTCACGCAGTTGGACCAGAAAACCCTTGCCCTTCTCGACCCAGATAAACGGACGGTCGAATTGAGGCGGCCGTAGTCGGCGTGAGGTGGGGAACGCCGGCCCAGTTCCGTCTGGTCGTGATCGAGGCTCACTGCGGGAAGACGGTCGTTGCCGCGACGTCAGAAAACGGGCAGAACTCGACATCGCGCGTCAGGGTCGATCACCGCCGACTCCTAAGACCGTGTCGAAAAGCGAGACGCCGGCCCGCACCTGCCCAAGTTGATTTCGGTAGATATCATCGCCATCGACGCCAACCCGTCCCGTGGTGCAAAACATAATGTGCCCATCGAGGAAGAGAACGTTTTGCCCGGTGCGGTGGTCAGGGTTGGGAGTTGTACGACCAATCGCGGGGCGGTCGGCCGCTAGGGGCAACACACTTCTGGTCACCCGAGGCACATCGCGGTTCAAACCGTGCAAATGGCCGGCTTCATCCCGATAACCCAGCGTGTATGCATAACTCGCAAACCCCAAGGGCGCGGCGGGACACGCTGTCCTCTCCGCTTGCGGCAGATCGCCCGAAAGGCGAAGTTCGGTCAGCACGGTCGCTACCGTGCTCATAGGAACATCATCCCGCACTTGGGGAAATTGACCTGCATGGCGCTCGGCGTAGCCATCCAAGGCGGCGTACAACTGCCGCATCTGGTTCTGACACGCCGAGACTTTCGCGCGATGCTTCAAATAGGGCAGGCCTGTCAGAATCACCCCAAATCCAATAACCAACACCGACGCCGCGATCACCAGGTCGGACGATTGCCAACGGCTTGGGGGCATCTGTCGGCGGTCCAGCTGATTGAGAATCGCACGCCATTTGTCGGCCGAAAGTCTGGGGAAGCGGGAATCCGCCGCCGGTTGAGTCGGCGACGTCTCGGTCTCAACACGGGGTTGATGGGCGCAAATGTGGCCCGCGACCCGCGCGATGGTCCGTGCGACCAGATCGCGCGGAGGGACAGGAGCTTCGCGATCGGCCTCCAGCGGCTTGAGACCTCGCTGCAAGAGTTCCAAGTCGCGCCGGACTGCCGGATCACGGAGGAGCTGGCGTTCGACAGCGGCTCGTTCGTCCGGTTCGTCTAAGTTCAGCAGAAAACCCACCAAGTCGTCCATGGCAGGGCCTCCCCAAGGTTGGCATGCCCGAGCGTGTGTTCATCGCGGCACCGGATCGATCATCCCGATGGCGAGGCGACGATCTTTTTCAACCCTTCCCAGGGTCATCGCTCCGGAGCCAAGACCGTGGTGCTCCAAGATTCGTGGAGTCGGAGCAAAGCAGAGTGCAATCGCGATTTCACCGTGCCGACGGGTATACCCAGCACGTCGGCGACATCTCGATATTTCAAGCCCTGGTAATACGCGAGGATGACCACCTGCCGCAAAAAATCGGGGAGCTGATCGACCGCCGCCCGGACGAGCGTCCGCCGCTCTTCTCCCTGGACTTGCTCCAGGGGATCACCACCGACGACCTCGAGCAATTCCAGCAACGACCGCCAATCTCCCTCGGGGGACTCTCCGCAGGTTTGGTCAAGGCTGACTGCGGCGTGTCGATTTTGACGTCGCAAAGCATCAACCGCCTGGTTCGTGGCGATGGTGTAAAGCCAAGGCCGCACTCGTCGACCCGCATCGTATTGGTCGGCCTTTTGATACACTTGAAGAAAGGTGTTCTGGAACACATCGTCGGCCAAATGATCGTCGCCCAGATACCGCCGCAGGTAGCCGTACAGTTCCCGTTCGTAGCGCCGGACCAGGATGCCAAACGTCTCGCGCCGGCCTCCACGAAAGGCAATCAATAGCTCTTCATCGGACCAGCGAGAGAGATCGTCGGTAGGCACGTGGTCACTAAACGTTGGTACGCCTGTGTCCGCAAGTCGGTTCACGCCGGAGCGCTCTTTTTATCCTACCACACTCTCCCGAGGGCGTCACCTTAAGCAACGGCGGTCCCGCCGACTCAGCTTTTCGGTCACGGAAGAGGGCCGGGCGCTTACCGGATGGGTGAGAAATCGGTCGCTTTGAGAAACTGCGATTTGACGCCATTTTCTGTCGTTAAGGACCCGCCGGCCTTCTCTTCCGAACGTCGGCGAGCTGCGATCCACTCGGGGTCGTCCCGGAACG
>CAKZUU010000267.1 GCA_937922175.1 uncultured Gemmataceae bacterium | reverse complement strand
AATTATCCCGGGCCGGCTGATGCCCCCACTTGGTCGCCGGCCATGGCGGCTCGACGCGCGGCCGATTTGGAGGTGACGATCCACGCGATCGACACCGGCACCGAACAGCCAGGCCAAGAAGAGATCCGCCGCTATGGCCAGCAAACCTTACAGATGCTGGCCCAGACGACAGGGGGGATCGTCGCACAGGCCGACAACGCCGCCCGACTCATCGAAGTCGGTCGACTCATCGACGAATTTGAACGACGACGGCTCACCAGCCCGCGAAACCGCGCGGACCGGGAGGTGCATCATTATTTTGGAGCGCTGGCGCTCGCGTGCGGCGTAACGGTCCTCGTCCTGCGATCCTCTTGGGGGCGCTCATTGCCATGAACCTGAACAGCCTGTCCTTCGACCATCCTTGGGTGATCGCTGGTCTGCTGATTTGGCCTTTCCTCTGGGCGTGGCGCGCTCAAGTTTGGAGACGCAAGCGGCGGTCATTGCAATTATTCGCCTCGGCCCGTGCCCTGGACGCTCTTTGGGTCCACCGTGTGCGTTGGCCGATCTTGCAATCCCTTCTGGGCGACGCGACGCTTTTTCTGATCTTGTGGGGCGTGTCGGGTCCCCGCTGGGGATTTCACGACGACGTCGTCTTGGTCGATGGCCGCGACGTCGTGCTGGTGCTTGACATGAGTCAGAGCATGCGGGCCACTGACGCTCCGCCGACTCGGTTCGATCGAGCGCGAGAGGCCGCGCTTTCCTTGGTGGGGTATCTGCGATCTCGGCCGGGGTATCGTGTCGGCATCGTTGCGTTTGCGGCGGAGGCGTCGCTTCTTTGTCCGTTGACCGAAGACTTGGAATTCCTCCGTTGGAAGCTGGAGGGTCTGTCTCTGGATGATCCGCCGAGTGAATTGCGTCCCTTGCGGGCGAATGTGCCGTCCGGCACCTCCTTCGCCGCGGCCGTGCGGGCCTGTTTGATGGCTCACGACAACCGCACTCGCGGATTCCAAGATTCAATTGTTCTCTCCGATGGTGACGACCCCGGACAACTGCATGGCTTCCACGAAGCATTGGCAGAGGCCGAGCAAGCGGGAATTCCGTTTTATACAATCGGCATCGGCGATGCCGAGTTAGGCGAATCCATTCGTGTGAGCGGGCGAGAATTACCGGTCGCGACACGTTTGAACGAATACCCTCTGGAGGAATGGGCCCGCCGGACCAGGGGAGCGTATTTTCCTGCCCGACTTTCTCGAATCGATTTGCCGGGGATGTTTCGTCAGCACATCGAGGGAAAGGACCGCATCGTCCTGCCCGGGCGTGTCCCGCCTCAACCAAAGTCTCAAGCCGCTTGGCTTTATGGCGGGGCAGTCCTGTTGGTGATTGCTACCGCTCTGATATCGGTCCGGGTCGAGCCACTCCGCGCTCCATGGAGACGATTCGTCGAAGCCGCGTGGCGTGTCCTTCGCCGACCGAGAGAGCGACGCCTGACACCAACCGCCTTTGGGCTGTGCTTCAGTCTGGCTTTGTTGGTGGCTGCCGAAATACCGTCAAGCCTCGATTGGGAACGAGGGGCGGATCAGGCGCTGCTTGAGCGACGCTTTGCGGATGCCGAGGCACTGTACCGTCGGGCGGCTGAGCGAACGACCCAGCCCGCCAGGGTCGCTTACAAGGCCGGACTGGCGCTCTTTCAACTGGGGCAATATCGGGATGCCGAGCAACAATTTCGTGCCGCGGCCGCGTCGTCTTCGGGAGAGGCCCGAGTCGACGCTTTATACAATTTGGCCACGACCCTGTTACATCGGTCCGCGGGAGCCGATCGCCGATTGATTGAGGAGGCCATCACGCAATTTGACGCAGCGTTGCGCCAGACCAACGATGAGGCTCGTCGCGACGATGTGCGGACGAACCTCGAATTGGCCAAGCTGTTGCGGTTGCAAACCGCCGATCCGCCACAATCGCAACCGAACGATCAGGGAAGGTCCGTTATGGCTGGTCCGAGCGGCGATCGGCCGTCGACGCAGGAGACCGTGGAAGAGAGGTCATCGACCCGCCGCGGAGATGGCGAACCGAATCGGGTGGAGACGTCATCGCCGTTTGGCCAGATCGGATCCGACCGCGCCGACGAGCAACCAATGCCCGGTGCCACCCGCGAGATCCCCCGAACCGCCTCTGAATTGTTGGCTCCGATGAGTCCGCAAGAGGCGCGTGCCCAAGTCTTGCAAGCCTTGCAACGAATTGACCGGCAGCGCCGACTTCTGACTCGCCCGCGAATCGAGGAAGCACAAAGTTATCCTGATTGGTAGCATGGGCTATGCATTTCATGTGGTGGCTTCTCGTTTTGGTGCTGAATCTACTATTTCGCGTGCCGCACGTGGGCCGGCCAAAGGAACACTTCTTCGGCGCGATCGGGCATCGCCTGAGCATCGAGATGAAAGTTGACCGGACCGAGCTTCAGGTCGATGAGGCGACGACGCTCACCGTCCGCATTCGCGGGGCGTGGAATCCCTCGCAGGTGGTTCGCCCCGATCTGCGTCGAATTGCTGATTTCTCTCGCCATTTCGTGATTGACGACTTGCCGACAACTCGTTCCGAAAACAGCATCTGCGAATTTCGCTATCGCTTGCGACCTCGGAGCGAATCGGTTGATACCGTGTCCCCGATCGTCGTCCGCTATTGGGATCCAGTCGTGGGGTATTTTGCCGCCACGGCTCCCCTGGACCCGATCTTGCTTCAAGTTCGCCCTCATTCCTCCGCGGCGGAAGACATCAATTGGGCGAACAAGCCGGAGTGGTTGTTCGAATCATTCGACGTGCGTGATTTGGAGTGGGATCAGGAAGTCGATCGACGGCAGGTCATCGGAATGTGCCTCGCGCTGCTGGGACCGGCCTGTGTCTGGCTGGCCTGGTTCGTCCGCTGGTGCACTCGAAACGTACATCGATCCTCGAACGGCTGCGATGAATGGCAAGTGTGGCAACATAACCTCCAGCGTTTGAAAGACGAGCAGGCATCGCTTTCGGAGATCGCGAAGTTCGTTGAGATGAGGCTTGAGATCGCCATGAAGCGATGGCGAGGAGGGGGAGAAACATCGGCGCCGGTTAATTCAATGGAGGAGAGGATCGCCTCTTCAGAAAAGATGATGGAGTGGAGAGCGGTCGCAGAGAGGATTCGACGGCGCTGCGAACGGGCGCGGTTTGGCCCGCCGGGTATCAAAGATGATGCGTTGGTGGAGGATGCGATGGCGTTCGTTATGGACTTGGTGGGGGGGCAGCGTGCGCGTTGAGATCTTCAGCGTCGTTGCTCTGGCTCTCGCGGTTCCCGAAACCGGGGGCAACGATCATCTCCGCCTCGCCTGGGAGGCCTTTTCGCGAGGGAGGGAACTCCGCCGCGACCCATTCGCCGCCCGCAGATCATTTGCGGAGGCAGCCCATCATGCGAGTCAAGCACCGGGTGGCGCGACGGTGCGGCGGCTCGAGGGGCACGCCGCGCTTCTTGCCGGCGACATCGCCCATGCGATCGCGGCCTATCGCCGGGGGTTACAGAAAGACCCCGACGATGCGGGACTTCGGCATGGCTTAACGCGGGCACGATCTCTCGTCGCGTACTCCTCCGCTAAAGATCGACAGGAACTGATCTGGAACGAACCTGTCAATTCTCGTTTCCGGCAAGTGGTGCGACGTTGGGGAATTATCATCGTGGCATTGGCGGCGACGGTGGCTTGTCTCGCATTGAGGCGAGCGTTGGTTTTTCGATCGAAACGTTATTGGGCAACGTTTGGCCTGGCCACCGTTTGGACGTTCGTGGTGATGGGCGCTTGGTGGTGGGAACGACACCAACGATGGTCGGATGCCGCCGGTCGCTTTGTCGTGATTCAGAAAACGACGACGATTTACACGGGGAACCATGAGTCATTCCCGCCGCGTCGAGATGATCCGGTTCCCGTCGGAGTGGAAGCCCGAGCGACGAATCAGATCGGTGAGTGGTTGCAGATCGAATTGGCCGATGGCAGCGTCGGTTGGGTCCCGGTCGCGTCGGTCCGGGAAGTGGGAGCAAATTAAAAGCTCCGCGGGTCATATAACGAGATAGATGAAAGCACTTGTCAAGAGCCGACGCGAGCCGGGCCTGTGGCTCGAAGATGTTCCGGAACCGGAGATCGGTCCGAACGACGTTTTGATCCGCATTGATCGCACCGGGATTTGTGGAACGGATTTGCACATCGAGAAATGGGATCATTGGGCACAAAGGACGATTCCGGTCCCGATGGTCGTCGGTCATGAATTCGTGGGCGAGATCGTGGATCTCGGCGCAAATGTTACAAACTTTCGCATCGGCGATCTCGTCAGTGGTGAGGGGCACATCACGTGCGGCCGTTGTCGGCATTGCTTGGCGGGACAGCGGCACCTGTGCATCGCGACTCAAGGGGTCGGCGTCAATCGTGCCGGAGCCTTTGCCGAATACCTGGCGTTGCCGGCCAGTAATGTCTGGCGGCACGATCCGACCATCGATCGCGACGTGGCAGCAATTTTTGATCCGTTCGGCAATGCCGTGCACACCGCCCTATCTTTCCCGGTTTTAGGAGAAGACGTTCTCATTACCGGGGCGGGTCCCATCGGCATGATGGCCGTGGCAATCGTTCGGCGAGCAGCGGCTCGGCACATCGTCGTCACCGACGTGAATCCCTATCGTCTGGAGTTAGCTCAACGCATGGGCGCCACCTTGGCCCTCGATGTTCGTCGGGAAAACTTGGCAGATGTTCAGAAGAAACTTGGCATGACCGAAGGCTTCGACGTCGGCTTGGAGATGTCCGGCCAACCCGCCGCCTTTCGCGACATGCTTGCGAATATGGCGCATGGGGGAAGAATCGCTATGCTGGGCATCCCCGAAAAGGAGATGGCCATCGACTGGAACCTAGTCGTCTTCAACATGCTGACGATCAAAGGCATCTACGGGCGAGAGATGTTCGAGACGTGGTACAAAATGAGCGTCCTGGTGCAAACGGGCCTGGATATCACGCCCGTCATCACCCACCGCATGGCGTACACCGAGTATGCGGAGGCGTTTCACATCATGAAATCCGGACAGGCCGGCAAGATCATCTTGTACTGGCGTTGAGTTTCTGGCCGAACGCCCCAGGGTTTCCCATGGGAATCTGAAATTTCGCGAGAGACCGTTGACGGCTGCGACACGCTCGGGTTAAATTGGTGAAGGTGAGCGGCGACGCTCGCTTGACAAGAACCTGCCCTGCCTTCGTCCCATTACCATCACCCCGCCAGAGTGAGGTTGTATCATGTTGGTGATTCCGAATGGTTACAGCCGCGACACGTGCGATGGTTTGACCCGTCGAGAATTGCTTCGCGTGGGAAGCTTGAGTCTATTGGGGTTGTCATTGCCGACGGTGCTGCGATGGGAGAGCCAAGCCCGAGCGGAATCGCGTGAGTCGGGCGGAGCGGGTTTCGGCAAAGCCAAGAGCGTCATCCTGATTTACCTGCAGGGCGGTCCAAGTCACATCGATCTTTGGGACCCGAAAGATCAAGTGCCGGCGAATGTGAAGTCGGTTTTCAAGGCAATACCGACGAAGCTGACGGGCGTGTATTTCACGGAATTGTTGCCCAAATTGGCCCAAGTGAACGACAAGATCACGATGATCCGCTCGATGAGCTACACGCCGGTGGGTCTTTTCAATCACACCGCAGCGATCTACCAGATCATGACGGGGTACACGACGGACAAAGTCAGCCCGTCGGGCCAGCTGGAACCGCCGTCGCCGAAGGATTTCCCGCATATGGGGTCGAACATCATTCGACTGAAGCCGCCGGAGGTGCCGATGCTTCCGTTCGTGATGATGCCGCGGCCGCTGCAAGAGTCCGGGGTGGTGGGGAAGGGCGGTACGGCAGGTTTCCTCGGCCGAGCTTATGACCCCTACACGCTGTATCCGCCCGGCGACGACATGGACATGAACAAGATGGATCGTATCTCCGTGGACGACCTGCAACTGCGGCCGGAAGTGACGGCCGAACGCCTGCAACGCCGATCCACGTTACGCGAGACCATCGCCAAGGGGATGCCCGAAGTGGAGAAAGCGGTCGCCAAGTATGACCTCGATAAGTACTATGGCAACGCGCTAGGACTGGTGATCTCCGGACGAGCCCGCAACGCATTTGACTTGAAGCAAGAGTCAGACGCGACTCGGGAACGCTACGGGAAGAACACGTTCGGCCAATCGTGCCTCTTGGCACGGCGTCTGATCGAGGCGGGAACTCGCTTCGTGCAGGTGAATTGGCCCAAGGTCGCAAATTCTGACAACCACTCCTGGGATGTTCATGTCGGTCTGTCGACGCGGATGAAAAATCAAGCCGCGCCCATGCTCGATTCGGGTTTGTCTGCATTGATCGCAGACCTCGATGAGCGCGGACTGCTCAGCGAAACGCTGGTGGTGGCGATCGGTGAGTTTGGCCGAAGCCCGCAACGGGGTGTCTCGACCAGCGGTAATAACAACAGCGATGATGGCCGCGATCATTGGCCGTACTGCTACACCTGCGTTGTCGCGGGGGCTGGAGTGAAACGGGGAATCGTGTACGGCAAGTCAGACAAGACGGCGAGCGCTCCGGTGGAAAATCCCGTGCATCCCTGCGACCTTCTCGCCACGATCTACCACAGCGTGGGGATCAGTCCGTCGACGATTGTCTACAACCACCTCAATCAACCGCGCGAACTGGTCAAAGGTGAGGTGATCACCGGCATCCTGTCATGACGGATCCGCTGACAACGGAGGATTCATGTCGGGTGGCGGCATGAGTCCTCCTTTTCCCTTTTAGGGCGACAACTCCGACAAAAGGTTTCGACGATCCTCCTTGCCAGTTCTGTCGTCACTCCCAAACTTTCCCCAAACGCCTGCTCGAGTTCATCCGCGAGGCCAGCCAACGTGATGTCGAGGGTCGAGATGAAGCGATTATTTCTATCCCTGTGCGTTTGTGTCGCGTCGAGTAGCACTTGGGCGGCTGAACCGTCCCCAGCGTGGGACCGCCAGCAGGACGTGATCTACGGGCGGAAGCTGGGGATGTGCCTGACAATGGACGTGTTCACGCCGAAAGCGGATCGCAAGGGCATCGGCGTTGTGGTCGTGGTGAGTGGCGGTTGGGTCTCCTCACATGACGCGATCAACGGCTTGACGCAAGTGAGCCGCGAGCTGATTCGTCGCGGGTACACTTTGTTCGCCGTGGTGCATGGCAGCCAACCGAAGTTCACCGTGCCGGAATGCGTGGAGGATATGCACCGGGCCGTCCGCTTTATTCGTCATCACGCCCAAAAGTTCGGCATCGACCCGGATCGGATCGGGGTCATGGGAGCGTCGGCAGGATGTCATCTCTCACTCATGTTGGCGGTCGGCACTCGTGACGGTGATCCGATGGCCAAAGATCCGGTGGATCGAGTCTCCAGTCGAGTGCAGGCGGCCGCGGGATTCTTTCCCCCGACGGACTTCCTGAACTATGGAGCCGAGGGAAGAGATGGCTTCGACTTTCTGCTCGCGCGAGGATTTGCCGCCCCCTTCGATTTTCGCCATTTGGACTCGAAAAAGGGCTGGCAGCCTGTGTCAGCGGAGAAGCGGCGGGAGATCATGAAGTTGGTCTCGCCGGCCCAATGGGTGACGGAGCAAACCGCTCCGGTGCTCTTGATTCACGGCGACAAGGATGAACTCGTGCCGATCCAACAGTCCGAACTTTTCATCACCAAGGCTCGGGAAAAGAACGTGCCGTGCAACCTGGTCGTGCGATCTGGAGCGGCGCACGGCTGGCCTGGTATCGAAAAAGACGTGGCGATCATTGCCGATTGGTTTGACCAGCATCTCACGAAGAAAACCCCGTGAACCCTCCGTACGCAACCGCCGAACCCGCTGGCCGAGGTCGTTGGCTGGCGCTGATCGCGGCCCTGCTGGGCTGGATGTTCGACGGCTTTGAAATGGGTTTATTCCCGGTCGTGGCCCGGCCCGCGCTGATTGAACTCGTCGGTGTCGAGGGGCTTTCCAGTGCCGAGCAGGATCGGGCGATTGGCCCCTGGAATGGCACGATCATTGCCGGATTTCTCGTCGGTGCGGCGGCGGGGGGCGTTTTGTTTGGTTGGTTGGGCGACCGCCTTGGCCGGGTTCGTGCCATGTCGTTGAGCATTCTCACCTATGCCTTGTTCAGTGGGCTGGGCGCGTTTGTGACTCATCCTTGGCACATGGTGGGGGTGCGCTTCGTGGCGGCGTTGGGAATGGGAGGCGAGTGGTCCTTGGGCGTCGCGCTGGTCATGGAGGTTTGGGGAGGACGTTCGCGGGGACTGCTGGCCGGACTCATCGGCGCCGCTGCCAACCTGGGCTATGTCGTCGTGGCATTGCTCAGCCTGAGCATCGTCGAAGTGCGTGAGTCGCTTTCCACATTTCTTTTGACCGTGGGCCTTCCCGCGTCGTTTGTGGATCGGCTCGCGGCCAACTCCGGATGGCGCCTGTTGATGCTGATGGGGATGCTGCCCGCGATAATGACATTGTTCATCCGCCTTTTCGTCCCCGAGTCGGAGAATTGGTTGCGTGAGCAGCAGGGGGGCCGAACCCGTTCGTGGGCCACGTCAGACCTGGTTGGTGTTCTCGTCGGCGTGGCGGCTTGCGCCGTCATCATGCTTGTCTGGTCCCGCGACAGTGGTTGGCCTCTTCGTCTCGTAACCACCTTGGTCGGTTTGACAATCGTCGGAGCCGGCTATGTCTTCCCCGTCCATCGCTTTTTGATTCGCTCCGGTGAAGCTTTGGAGGCTCGTCGAGCGATTTATCGGCGGTTGGCCCTGGGTACGGCGTTAAGTGCCGTGCCTTTGCTCGTGACGTGGGCGTCGGTGATGTGGACTGCTAACTGGGCGGATCAACTCGGCCAGGCTCTGGGCGAGTCCGGCAAATATGCCAAGCAATGGACGCAGTTTAGTTCCGCCTCCGGTGCGGTGGTCGGCTCCTTTGCGGGAGCTATGCTTGGCTATCGACTCGGACGCCGGAAAGCCTATTTGGGATTGTGTCTGGGTTCGTTAGCGGCGGCGTTGATCTTCTTCCAGACCAATTCCGCTTTTGACTCGTGGTTTCTCGTCTCGGTGTTCGCGTTGGGTTTGGTGACGGCGGCGTTTTATGGTTGGTTACCGCTTTATCTGCCGGAACTGTTCCCGACCCGCATCCGTGCGACGGGGCAGGGGTTCAGCTTCAATTTCGGGCGAATCCTCGCCGCCATCGGCGCCTTGCAAACCGGGGCGTTGTTGCGGTCGCTGGGCGGCAGTTATCCCAAAGCGTGCACGTTGGTCAGTTTGATCTATCTCGTGGGCGTTGTCGTGATTGGGCTGGCCCCCGAGACAAAGGATCGTCCCCTGCCCGAATAGCTGGCCGGCCGACCTGACGTTCTCTTGACTATCCTTGATAGGCTTCCTTGCCGCAGGTGAGGCGACATGCTGTTGAAACTCGCCAATGGAACCGTTTACGACCCCATCAATGGCGTGAACGGAGTCGTCCGCGACATCTGGATTCACCAAGGCAAAGTCGTCGCCGATCCACCCATCGATCCCGACGGCCAGCCAACGGCTCCTGACAAAGTTTTGGACTGCACGGGGCTGGTCGTGATGCCAGGCGGCGTAGACATGCACGCGCACATCGCCGGGCCCAAGGTGAATTTGGCGCGGAAGATGCGACCCGAGGACAAGCGCAAAGCGCGGATGGTCAAGCGCACACCGTTGACTCGCAGCGGCACGACCGGCAGTGTGCCCAGTACCTTCGCGACCGGCTACCTCTACGCTGGTTTGGGTTACACCACCGCCTTCGACGCTGCCATTCCGCCGCTCAGCGCCCGGCATGCTCATGAAGAGTTCCACGATACCCCCATTATCGACAAAGGCTTTTTTGTTCTCTTCGGCAACAACCACTATGTCTTGAGGCAAATCCAAGCAAAAGAACCCGAACGCCTCAGAGCGTTCGTCGGCTGGCTGCTGAGCGCGGCCAAAGGCTACGCGGTAAAATTGGTGAATCCGGGCGGCGTCGAGGTCTGGAAAGAGGGAGGGGATAACATTCACGGCCTGGATGAGCCGGTGGAGTTTTTCGGTTGCACTCCCCGGCAAATCATTACCGAGTTGACTCAAGCCGCGCAAGATCTGCGGCTGCCTCACCCCGTGCACATCCACTGCAACAATCTCGGCCTGCCGGGGAATTGGGTGACCACCCTGGGCACGATGCAAGCTCTTGAAGGGCGGCGTGCTCACCTAACGCACATTCAATTTCACAGCTACGGAGGGGGTTCGGACGATCAATCGACGTTTTGCTCGCGGGTGCCCGAATTGGCCGAGTACGTCAATTCGCATCCCAATCTGACGGTCGATGTGGGCCAGGTGCTCTTCGGCGAGACAACATCAATGACCGGGGACGGACCACTCGGCTACTACCTGCACAAAGTGACCGGTCGAAAATGGACCAATGCCGACACCGAGATGGAGGCGGGTTGCGGCATCGTGCCGATCACGTATCGCGATCGCAGTTTTGTCCATGCTCTCCAATGGGCCATCGGCCTGGAATGGTACTTGCTCGTGCAAGACCCATGGCGCGTGGCGATGAGCACCGATCATCCGAATGGCGGTTCGTTCCTCGCTTATCCCGAAATTGTGCAACTCCTCATGGATCGTACCTACCGCCAAGAAGTGTTGAAGCGAGTGCATCCGCGTGTCCTGGAGCGTTCCGTGCTGAAGGACCTGGAACGCGAATACACACTGGAAGAAATCGCCATCATCACTCGGGCCGCTCCGGCGAGGATGCTGGGTTTGCCACACAAGGGTCATCTCGGAGTCGGAGCCGATGGCGACGTGACGGTTTATACTCCGAATTCCGATCGCCGTGCCATGTTCGAGCTACCCCGCTATGTGATCAAGGGGGGCCAAGTCATCGTCGAGCAAGGCGAGATCCGGGCCGAGGTTTACGGACGGACTTTATGTGTGTCGCCGGCCTATGATGAAGAGAGTACGCCGGATATCCAGAAATGGTTTGAAGCCCATTACACGATTCAATTTGCGAATTATCCGGTGGATGAATCCTACCTCAGCCACGGAGCAACGGTGGTCCCCTGTCAAGCGGGATCGCCGCCGTTGCCCGCGGCGAAAATCGAGGAAAGCGAACAAGCATCGAAGATATTGGTTAGTAAAAAGCGAGGACCGCTGCGATGAAGCTCATCCTGGCCATCATCCAACCGTCGAAGTTGGAGGCCGTCAAAGAAGCGCTCGCGCGAGTCGAAGTGTTCCGATTGACGGTGATGGATGTTCAAGGATTTGGTCGTCAAAAGGGGCACTCGGAGATGTATCGTGGTCGCGAGTTGGCGGTCAATTTGCTTCGCAAAATTCAACTTCAAATCGCCGTCAACGAAGACTTCGTCGAGCCGACGATCAACGCCATCATCGAGGCGGGCCGGACTGGACCTGACGGTCGGATCGGTGACGGGAAGATTTTCGTGCTTCCCCTTGAAGACTGCATTCGCATTCGCACCGGCGAGCGCGGTCCGGAGGCGATTTGACCGGTCACATCACGGCAGTCGGAATCAGCAACTCATCGATTCCCGCTGTGGTCCGTCGAAGTGCCCCTCAGCCGACATCATGACGGTCGGCGCGAACCTGGCACCAAGTCACGACCGGAGAAGTTGTTCCAACGCCTTCATCAGTTGCTTGCTCGCTTCCGGCGCGACAAGGGCGACGGTCGGTTCATAGCCGCCTTGGGCGTAAGCCGTCTCGGTGGGGATGTAACCGGGCCCCCCATCGCCATAGCCGGCAATGAGCACCGTACCGTCGTGGACCATCCTCGGCGCTTGTAGCTGAAACTCGATGAACGGCTCGCCCGGGAGGTGGAGAAGACGAACGTTTCCCAGCCGCAGACAGGACAGAATGATGGGTACGTTCCATCGATCCAACCAAGCCAATTGGAAAGCAGCATTGCCGCGTCGGGCGGCGGCGATCTTCTCGTTGCGTAGGTCTGCCCAACTCGCGTCCGCTTGAAACGATGGCTCCTTCCGTGGCGGAAATTTGATGGCCAAGGTGTGCCAAGTCCAACTCTTGATCGACATACATCGCGTGGTCTGCCAGGCATCGACCATGCCTTGGTAGACGCGGTCACGGAGAACCGATCGATTTTCCGGACTGCCGTCGTTGTACTTGCCCGCGGTGATGTCGCCGGCACATCCCGTGAAATAGATTTGGAAAACCCCCGGGTCGTCTCGCTGCCGCTTTTTCCGAGCGAGGCCACAAAAATCGCTGGAGACTCGGCCATCACCGTAGTAGCTCATGGGATGAGTGGCATAATAATGGAGGGCGGCCAAAGGCTGATCCCCTTGCCAAAAGCTCAAAGTCCGCAGATAAGGATCAATCACTCCTTCCGGCTCGGCTCGTATCGCAGGATCTTTTGTCGCGCTGAAACGGGTGATTTTGACTTTGCCGTCGGGTCCCAAGATTCGGCGGTTCGACGCAACCTGTGCAACCTTCGCTTGCCCGATGCCGATAGAATCAAAGCGCAGGGTGTGCTTGAGCGCCTCGTTTAAGGCATCGCTGGATCGACGGACAACCTGATCGTAGAATGCGCGATCGATATTGGATGGAGCTCCCGACACCTGGTCGATGTAGCGTTGGGCGGTCAGATCCGCGAACGGGGCATTGTGCTGGTGAACACAATGGAGAGCGACGTTTTCCGGAGCGGTGTGAGCGGCCTGGGCCAAGGCCTTTTGCCAAACCTGATGCGCTTCGTTTCGTAATCCGCACCAGTCCAAGGCAGCCAAGACGACGGGAGCACCACCGCCTAAGAGGACGACGCCGCGAAGTTCGAGACGATCGTCGACGGCACCTACCGGTGCGATCCATCCGCCGCAAAGGGGATGCCCGATGGGCGGCGTCACGTCACAGTGAAAAGTGGCGAGATGCAGAGCAGGGGGCATAGAACTCTCCCAGCCGATCGGGGTTAGGTTTATTGTCTGGAGTCAACGCTCTCAACTGTTCGGGGTCCAGCCATGGTCGAATTTCGCCACAACCGATTGCCCTGCTGGATATCGCTTCTGTGCTTGTGCGTCATGACGGGTTCGCTTGCGGCTCAGCGGACAGGGGGCGGGGCCGGAACAGGTGGCGGCACCGGAATCGGCGGCGGCGCGGGGATTGGCGGTGGTGGCACGGGTGCGCAAGGGGGAGGTGCCGGATTCACAGGTGGGGCCGGCATGCTTGGTGGTACCGGGGCGAGAGCGGGCGGGGGCTTGGGCATGGCCGGTGGCACAACGGGCGGAACGGGCGGTGCCGCTGGAACGACGGGGATCCCATCATCCACGAACTTCCTCGCGACGACCTATCGGTACCCGTATGTCACCGCACTGGGCGATGTCGATACCGGCGCCCAGCGGCGCGCCGACCGGACGCAAGGTCTGCAATCGATGGTCAATAACTCCGTGGCAGCATTCGGCGGACCGAC
>CAKZUU010000266.1 GCA_937922175.1 uncultured Gemmataceae bacterium | reverse complement strand
GATGATGGCAAACGCCCCTTTGGGGTGGAAGGTGAAGTGGAATCGCTCGCGGAGGTTTTTTTTGCTCAGGCTATCCATCCCTTTTTTCACCAGCACCGCGCAGGTGCCGCACAAGCCCAACCCCCGGCAATTCAGGTATTTTTCAAAGCCGCTATAGACCTCCACGCCAGCGTCCCGCAAAGCGACGCGCAGATTTGTCCCCGCGGGGACTTCAATTTCCTTTTTTTGTTCGTTCAAAACAATAATCTTCGGCATGGATCATGGATCCTCGGACGAGTTTAGAAACGTCTCGGGGATTGTACGACGGCGGTTTTCTCTTGGCATGAGGGTTGCATGAAGAGCCGGTCCCGCGTCGGACGATGACGCCCGGTTCGCTCGACGTTCGTCGCTTTCGGATGGCAGGACGATGCAGAGCATTCGGCTGGTGCATTTCAGCGATGTCCACGTCACTACCCCGAGGTTGGGTTGGCGACGCAGGGATTATCTCTCGAAACGGGTCACCGGCTGGTTGAACTTGCGGCTGTTGGGTCGGGGATACCGATTTCGGTACGCGAATCGGGCTGCCGCTGCGATGATCCGTCATGTTCTGGATCGCCCGCCGGATCACCTCATTTTCTCGGGCGATGCGACAACGTTGGCATTCGAGGCGGAATTTGCGCACGCGGCCCGACTGCTGGGAGTCAACCAACCGGAGATGCCCAGGGGACTGGCCGTGCCCGGAAATCACGATTATTATGTGGGCCGACCAGTCCGCGACCGTTTGTTTGAGACCTACTTCGCCCCTTGGCAGTTCGGCGAACGGGTCGACTCCCACCACTATCCTTTCGCTCAGCGCGTTGGCCACGTCTGGCTCATCGGCGTCAACTCGAGCATCGCGACTTTCTGGACGTGGGACGCCACTGGATTTGTCGGCCCGCCGCAGCGCGAGCGGCTTCGGCGGTTGCTCCACTCCCTCAGTCCCGGTCTGCGAATCCTCGTGACCCATTACCCCCTGGCACGGTCCAAAGGTCAACGCGAACGGCTGTTTCACGGCCTACGTGATTGGCGCGAAATGCTCCGAATCGCGGCGGAGGGCGGCGTCAGCCTCTGGCTGCATGGCCACATCCACAAGCCCTTTGTCCTCGCCTCCGAGCGATTCGCGCCCTTCCCGATCATTTGCGTCGGCTCAGGAACTCAAACCAACGTTTGGACCTACAACGAGTATCAGATCACCGGGCACCGACTGGCCATGACTCGCCGACGCTACTCCCTCTCCGAAGATGCCTTCCATGACCATGACGTCCTGGAGTTGGAGTTGCGTTGACGCCGGCAAGTGTCAGCAGACGGTCCCGTTCGCGAATTTCACGATTCGGCGGCACCTGTCGCGCCTCGATCGATCCCCAATTCCGCGGCAATCGGTTTCAAGGCATCGATGACAAATTGAATATGCTCGGGAAGTTCGACGCCAAAATCCGCTGCTCCGCGGATGATGTCGTCGCGGCTGACGTTCCGCGCGAATTCTTTTCGTTTCAGCTTCTTCTGCACGCTCTGCGCCGTCAGATCCATCACCCCATGTGGCCGCATCAACGCCACCGCCACGATGAAACCTGACAGCTCATCGCAGGCATACAGAGCCTTATCGAGTCGGTGGACCCGCGGATAATCGGTGAGATAGTCGGCGTGGGACAGGATGGCGTAAATGACGTCCTCGGGGTAGCCGCGATCCCGCAAAATCTCGCTGCCTTTTTTAGGATGATTGGGGGGATCGGGCCAACGCTCGTAATCGAAATCGTGCAGGAGTCCCGCCAGTCCCCAACGCTCTTCATCCTCCGACAGCCGACGGGCGTAGGCACGGACGGCGGCCTCGACGGCTTTCATGTGGTTGATTAACGATGGGTTGGTCACATATTCGTGCAGCAAAGCCAGGGCATCGGCACGAGTCGGGAGCATGGGCAGAACCTCGGCACCGTCTTTGGGGTCCAACGGCAGTCGTCAGGGCGTCGCGGCACCTCGCTGGGCGATGCCCAGCAGGGCGCGTGCATGCTCGATCTGTGGCGTCGGCAGCCACGGAGCGGCTCCGAATCGCGTCAAGAAGTTGTTCCACCACCCGACGGCGTTGGCCCAGGCAGCTCGTTTGGTTTCAGGTGAGCGGCGGTCCCGAGCTACCCGCTCCGCCTGTTCGTGGAGACACAGGGCCATCTGGAAGGTCAGAGCCGCGGCGTAAGGCTCTGCGGCGAACTGATCGATCAGCAACAGCATCTTCCCGGATGATTTATTCAACGTCTCGACTCGGGCTCGGGCTCCAGCGAGGTCATCGCCGGCCTGAGGTCGATCCCGCATCCGCGACAGCGCGGCCGTCGCCGCTTGCATTTCCCGGGCCCAGGATGTGGCATCTCTCTCCAAATCGGACTGTGCGCCCGCCCTTTGTTGCGAGTTTTGCACCGATGTCAGGGCCTCGCTCAACGCCCGACTCGCTTCGTCGAACTGACCCCGCAGAATTAGATCGCGCGGTTTTTTCGGTTCCAGTGCCAGTTCCAGAAATCGCGCGCTGAACACCGCCGACAATCGATCCCGCAGCTCGCCGGCAATTTCGTTGTTTCGCAGCATCGCCGGCATCTGTTGTGTCGGGATCAGTGCCAGCCGACAGCGTTCATACAGTCGGCTGCCGGGAGCCTCTTTGCCCTGCCCACCCTCGCTGGTGGGAACGTAATCAAGGAGAGATCGACCCGGACTATTCGACGAGAGCCAGAACCTTGCTTCTTCTCCCCCCTGTTTCCAACGCTCGTGAAGTGTCACCGGGTTCAGGGCGACCCGAAGCGGCGGATCGCGCTCCAGGATTGATTGCAACCACCGCATCCGAGCGGAGAGGGCAAACAACGGCGGACTCAACCAGACTCGACTCGCCGGCACGGCTTGACGAAAATCCACCCCGGGATCGGCGGCTTCGATCAGCGACTTGACCCACTCGGGATGGGCTCGCGCCTGCTGAAGGGTCATCGGTCGATCACTCTGCGGTTCGACCAGCGGCCGACCCGACCGCGGATCCCACAACCGCACGACGCCGTCAACGAGAATGGCCACCGCCCAAGGTCGAGGAGGAGCATTGGATTTTGGCTCCGCCACCAGCCCCGCTTCGACTCCCGCTTGCTGTAAAGCCATCAATGTGACCGCGACTCGTTCCGCGACGTTCCCGTAGCCCAACCGCAGCACCAGCGCGGCGGGCAGCGGCTTCAATGTGTGTTCCAACGGCCACACCTGCCGCGCCACCCATGCCCCGATTCTCTCCGCTCGCTCGGCATGGGCAACGTCTTTCCCAAGTCGCAGCGATCGAATCGCCTCTTGCAACAGCAGCACTTCCTCCAAATAGTAGGCGTCGGCGTCGGGAAACTGATCGAGTTGGGCATAGTGCTGATCCTCGTCGCTCAACTCGACCGCCCGCTTGAGAAATTCCCGCTCGGTGTCGCTGAGCGGGCTGGGTCGGGGCGACTCGGGACGGTTCAACGCGGCGTTCACTTGGGCCAACGCGGTTTTGCACTCCTCCAGGTGCGCCGCCCGCCGCAGCATGTCTCGAACGACGGCGAGTTCGTCTTCGCGCTCCAGGTCGCGGGAGGAGGTGCGCGGGGGGGCGCTCGTCGAGCAGCCCCCGAGTGCTCCCACCAGGCCGGCGACCAGGGCAGCCCCCATCAAGGAAGAAAATCGAGGTCGAGTGGGCAGGAGATGTCCTTCCGTCGTCAAGTCATTGCTCTCCGCGTCGAAATAAGGGAAAAGGCGATTCAGTTCCATCGTTCGGTGAGATCAATCCCTCAACGGATGATCCGCCCGCAGCGCCCGGTGGATCCGGAGGCACGAACGGATCAGATCCGGCAGCCGGGCGATGGGCCACATGTTCGGACCATCGCTGGGCGACTGGTCGGGGTCGGGATGTGTTTCCAGAAACAGTCCATCGCAGCCGGCAGCGACAGCCGCGCGAGCCAAATACGGAATCATCCGTCGTTCTCCTCCCGTTCGGTCCCCCAACCCCGCTGGTTGTTGTACGCTATGGGTGGCATCAAAGATCACCGGCCGACCACAGTCGCCCATCCAGACAATCGAGCGCAGGTCGTTGACCAGTTGCCCATAGCCGAAGGTGGTGCCACGCTCAGTGAGCAAAACCTGTCGATTTCCGACGGATTCCAGCTTGGCGACGACGTGCTTCATCTCCCACGGAGCCATGAACTGCCCTTTTTTGACATTCACGGGTTTGCCCGTCCGGCCAGCGGCGAGCAGCAGATCGGTCTGCCGAGCCAGAAACGCCGGGATTTGCAGCAAATCGACGACCTCGGCAACGGCAGCGACCTGCCCCGACTCGTGAACATCGGTCGTGACGGGAAACGCCCATTCGCGTCGGACCGCTTCGAGAATCCGCAATCCCTCATCCTGCCCCAAACCACGGAACGACTGCCCCGAGGTGCGATTCGCCTTGTCAAACGAGGCCTTGAAGACCACGCCGATCCCTTCCCGCGTCGCGATGCCCCGCAGCTGTTCGGCGATCCGCAGGGTCAGATCGCGTGACTCGATGACGCACGGGCCGAGAATCCAACCCAACGGCTGGTCGGGTCCGAATCGGATTCCGCCGACGTCCACGCAATTTCGCATCGCCGCCGTCTCCCGCCTGAATTTGCTCAGGGCGTGGGGCCCGTCGATCAATTGACCTCCACGAGGTCCCCGATCGGCAGGTCCGCCTCCGCCGCGAGGGTCGAAGCTGAGGGAACAGGCAGCCCCTCGGGCCAAATGTGGAAGCCTCCCCGAAGGATGATGGTATCGAGGATTTCCCACGTGCCCCAAATTCCTTTTCCTTCGTTGAATCCGCGGGAGAAAACGTCGTGCCGGCCGATGTATCGCTTCATCCAGCGACATTGGCCGTCTTCGATCGAATACGTGCCACGAATGATGAACGGGCCGACCGGATCTCGACCCTCGCCCTCGATGGTGCCCCGATGGAAAGCCAGGACCATCTCTTGCAACGGTTTGGCGCGAAGCGGTATCGTTTGCGTCCAGAAGCCCTGCCATTTCCCACTAGGAAACCGCGGATCGGTTTCGAGATCATCGGGCGTCATGAGTGTCTCCTTCCGAGGCGCATTGTACCAGCATCGCTGGCGGAAGGACGAAAGGGCGATGAAGACAGGAGCCCCTTGATACCGTAAAATTGCGGCATGAGTCACGCTCCCAGCGAACCGTTGCGCGTGCTGATCATCGACGACGAGTTAGCCCATGCCGAGGTGATCGGCGAAGGGCTGGAGCGTGTCGGCTATGAGTGCGTGGTCGCCGGCAGCGGGCAACTCGGCGCTAAAAAAATCGAGCAAGAGTCGTTCGACGTCATCATCACCGACCTGAAGATGGCCGGCGTGGACGGCATGGAGATCGTCCGCAAAGCGCAAGCCCGTCAGCCAGAGGCCAAAGTCATCGTCATTACGGGTTACGGCGATGTGAATAGTGCCGTCCGAGCGATGAAAGAAGGGGCCGATCATTTCATGCTCAAACCGATCGACCTGGACCAATTGCGGACGATCGTGGCCAAGACGGCCGAGGGACTCCGCCGAGAGCGCGAACTCCGACGGCAACTCGACGAGCGCTTCGGGCTGGGAGGCATCATCGGCAACAGCCCGAAGATGGCCCAAGTGATCACGCGAATCAAACAATTTGCTCCGACGAACGCCCCCGTCTTGATTCTGGGCGAGAACGGCACAGGCAAGGAGTTGGTCGCTCGCGCGCTGCACAACAACAGCCCCCGCCGGGCGAAGCCCTTCGTTGCGATGAACTGCACCGCGTTTAACGAAAATCTGCTCGACGACGAGCTGTTCGGACACGAGGCCGGTGCCTACACCGGGGCGGACAAGGTACGGCAAGGACGATTTGAGTACGCCAGCGGCGGCACGCTGTTTCTCGACGAAATCGGCGACATGCCGCTGAACCTGCAAGCCAAATTGCTTCGCGTGTTGGAGATCGGTGAGGTCACTCGCCTGGGATCGAATACCCCCATCAAGGTCGATGTTCGCTTGCTGTCGGCGACCAACCGCGACTTGGAGGCCATGATCGCCGACGGAAAATTCCGCCAGGATTTGTATTTCCGCCTGAAGGTGGGCACCATCCGCTTACCTCCCCTTCGCGAACGAGGCGGCGATGACATTCGCCTGTTGGCGAATCATTTCCTGAAGCAATTCAACACCAAACACGGAAAAAATGTTGAGCGAATCGGCGATGACCTGCAGCGGGCGTTTCGCGTGTACAGCTGGCCGGGAAACGTCCGCGAATTGCGAAATCTGATCGAGAGTATGGTGGTGCAAGATTCCGACGGCGTGCTGCATCTGGATGATGTAGAGGAGGGGGAGCCGATCCGCCGGGTCGCGGGTTTGGAAACTCCGCGAACAGGAGTGGACGCTTTGGTCGGACGCCCCCTGTCGGAAGTCGAGCTGTATTACATGCAACGAGCGCTAGAATTGACGGGAGGGAATCGTGAGGAGGCGGCCCGTATCTTGGGGATCGGTGAACGAACCCTGTATCGCATGATGCAAGACGCCCGCTTGCAAGAGCAGATCCGCTCGGCGATGGCCGAGACGGGCAACGATGTCGTCGCGGCCGCCGCCAAGCTCGGGCTGACGCCGAGTGTGCTGGAGCGGAAACTGAAAAAATTGGGTTGGCGCTGGGATTCGTCCGACTCGACTCCCGCGACGGTGTCCCGTCGGGAAAACTGACCGGTTTGATTCGTTTTGCGGGTCGGCCCGGACTCGTTGCTGCCTGAATCATGGCTCGAATTCGCCAACTCCCGGATCACGTCATCACCAAAATTGCTGCCGGTGAAGTGATCGAACGGCCGGCCTCGGTCGTCAAGGAATTGCTGGAAAACTCCATCGACGCGGGCGCTCGTCGCATCGACGTGGAGATCGACGCCGGCGGCATCGATCGGATTCTGGTCGTGGACGACGGCATCGGCATCGAGCCGGAGGATCTGCCCCTGGCCTTGGCCAGTCATGCGACCAGCAAGCTGCACGACGCGGACGATCTTTTTCGCGTGAGAACCCTGGGATTTCGGGGCGAGGCGTTGGCTTCGATCGCGGGCGTCGCCCAGGTGACGGTGCAATCCGTGCCGCAAGGAGCAACGTTCGGTGCCGAGATTCAAGCCATCGGTGGAGAATTGTCACCCGTGCGGCCGTGGAGCGGTTCTCCGGGGACACGCCTTGAAGTCCGACACCTGTTTTTCAACACTCCGGTTCGCAAAAAATTTCTCCGCGTCCCGGCAACCGAGTTCAGCCACATCAGCGAACAGTTAACCCGCCTGGCCCTCGCCTATCCCTCGATCCATTTCACCCTCAAGCATCAAGGCCGCGTGGTTTTCGACTTGCCCGCGACCGACCATCTGCCGGATCGGATCGAGATTTTTTTCGGCCCGGAGGTTCGGGCCGCCCTGTATGAAATTCGTCGGGAACACGGCCCGTTACGCTTGCACGGCTACATCGCCGACCCCGTCATCGACCGCAGCCACGCCCGGGAGCAGTACCTATTCTTGAACGGGCGTTGGTTCCGTGATCGTCGCCTCAGCTACGCGATTCAGGAGAGCTACCGAGGTTTGTTGATGACCGGCCGCTACGCCGTCGCCTTCCTCTATTTGGAAATGCCCGCCGACGCGGTCGATGTCAATGTGCATCCGACCAAAGCGGAGGTCCGCTTTCGAGACGCCTCGACCATCTTTCATCTGGTTCTGTCGGCGATCCGATCGCGGCTCAACGAGGCAAAGCAAACGCCTCGGCTCGAATTTCCGCGAGATCCTCTTCCCCGCAGCGAGTCTCCTTCCGCGCCGATTCCGACCGCCGATTTCCCCTCGTCCGACGCAAACAAGCCGATGATTCGTGAATCGCACCGGCCGGTCGACAATGAGGTGAGGGGCCAGCCGACGACCGAGACTCGTTTCATTTCCGAGGAACTCTTTCCGACGAGCCTGCCGGTCCATGCCATTCAACTGCACAATGCCTATCTGGTCGCGGAAACTCCGGAGGGCATTCTCGTGATCGATCAACATGCCTTGCACGAGCGGATTCTTTTTGAGCAGTTTCAGGAACGATTGCGACATGGACCGATGGAACGGCAGCGCTTGTTGATTCCCGAACCTGTCGAACTCGGCGCGGAGTCGGCGGCCTTGGCCTTGAGCGTGCGCGACGAATTGGCGGAACTCGGCCTGGAAATTGAGGAATTCGGACCGCTGACCGTCGTCATTCACAGCTGTCCGACGCTGCTTTCGACCGCGTCGCCGGCTGAGCTGTTGCGCGAGGTGGTCGAGTTTTTGACAACGCAGGGTCGCTTGCCTCCCCGCGAGGTGTTGTTGAATCGCCTCATCAGCACGATGGCCTGCAAGGCCGCTGTCAAAGCCGGCGATCGACTCACCCCGGAGCAAATTCGGTTATTGCTGGAGCAGAGACACCTGGCCCAGGACACGCATCATTGTCCTCATGGTCGTCCGACGTCGCTGATGCTCAGCCGCAAAGATTTGGATCGGCAGTTCGGCCGATCATAAATAGTGAGACCGACCCGCACGAAGGGAAAAACCGACGATGGCCGATCTTCAAGTGGTGAATTGGTTGCATGCGGCGAAAGAAGCCGCCCGCCGTGGGGCCGCCTGCTTGGAACAATGGCGTGGGCGATTCACGGCTCGGGAAAAAGCCCGCTTCGATTTAGTCTCGGAAGCAGATCACGCTGCCCAAGACGCGATCTGCGAGTATGTGCATCGGCGTTTCCCTGACCATGAATTCATCGGGGAAGAGGGCGACGGTAGCAAAACCCGCCCCTCGCCCAACGCTCCGCCTACCTGGATCGTTGATCCCCTCGATGGGACGACGAACTACGTCCATGACTGCCCTCTATACTGTGTCTCCATCGGGTTGTACGTCGGGGGTGAGGTGGTTTTGGGCGTCATCCATGACCCCCGCTCGGGGGAGATGTACTCGGCAGCGAAGGGCCACGGGGCGTTCCTTGGCGATCAACGAATCCGGGTGAGTTCCGTCGCCAACATGGGCGAGGCCCTCCTCGGAACGGGCTTCGCTCCTCAAGCCGACGCGACCCACCGCGCAACGACATGGTGGCTCCGCTTCGCCCATCGTGCCCAATCCCTCCGGCGACTCGGCAGCACTGCCCTCAGCCTGGCGTGGATCGCCTGCGGCCGTCTGGATGGTTACTGGGCCTGGGACAACCATCCGTGGGACGTTGCCGCTGGTTTTGTTCTGGTCCGTGAGGCGGGCGGCCAGATTACTCGAGTCGATGGTTCGGCCGAAGATTGCTTCGCTTCCGACCAAGTCGTCAGCAACGGCCGGATCCATCAACTCATGCTCGATACACTTCACGAGTCTGTATCGTGACTCCGAGCGATGTTCCGGCGACTGTTTGTGAATTCAACGTCTTTGCTACAAAAACTTTACGTCATTTTTACGTTTTTGCCGTTTTCACCTTCATCAGCTGAACGGCCTTTTTGCGAGAAATTGTCCCATCATCGAATGGTCGGCGGCTGGCTGGTCTTCCGACAGTGGATCTCTTGACCAAAAAGTCTGCGTCGTCGTCGGTTGCGGCTTCGTGCCGCCAACGAACCTGACGCGACCGTCAGAATCAAAATTCGCTCCACAGCAACCGAACATCCAGGGGAATTTTTGTCGTTAAAAGTCATAACTTAATGATATTTTATGACTTGTGATTTGAAACCTTGGCTTGAAGTTCGTTGCCAAGTCGAGCACGCTTGGCAGGTCCCCGGCGATCAGGTACAAAGAAGTGGTCGGTGGAGGTCGGAAACGACGGCCCCGATCGGTCTCGGGTTTGGACCCGAGGAAAGATGTATCCGAGGAAGCTGAGCTATGCCGCGCTCCGGCGCCGTTTCCGAGGACGGTAGTTGCACAAACGGTGCGTCAACATCCCGTCGATCGGATCGGTTCCTGCGGGGGCTGGAAACAGCCAGCCGCGTCACATTTGTTTCTCACGTTCACCCAGACCCCGACAGTTTAGGCAGCATGTTGGGGCTGTCATTTTTGGTGGAGTACTGTTTAGCCAAACCGACACGGATCACGCAAGACGGTCCGATCGGGCGCGCCGAGAACCGCGCGATGGTGGACCTGTTGAACATCGAGTTGCTGCCCGTGGAAAAGATCTCCTGGCACGAGAGCGAGGCGGTGGTGATGGTTGATAGCCAACCCAACACGGGTCGGCACAATCTTGACGCGACCTGCCCGCTCTACGCCGTAATCGACCACCACGACACGCCGGGCGACCTCGAGGGGATTCCCTTTGTCGATATCCGGCGAAAGGTAGGTTCCACCTGCTCGTTGGTGACGCGGTACTTCATCGAGCAGGAGATCCCGTTGCCCAAGCGGATCGCCACTGCTTTGATGTATGGTATTGAGACCGAAGTTTCGGGTTATCCCCGCGAGGCGGCTCCGTTGGACGACGCAGCCATGCAGTTCCTTTATCCGCTAGCGGACAAGGACGTCTTGGCGCAGATCCGCAACGCTCGTCTGCCGGAGAGTTATTACGGCTCGATGTTGCAGGCCTTGCAGAATGCGTTCGTTTATGGCCGCTTGATGCTCTGTTGGATCAACGAGATGGAGCAGGCAGAACATGCCGCCGAGGTCTGCGACTTCATGACGCGCTTTGAGCAGGTGGATTGGGTCTTGGTCGGCGGGGTTTGCAAAAACCGTATGATCCTCTCCGCTCGGACCGTTTCGCCCGGTGCAAAAGCCGGTGACGTGCTGCGACGTGTCGTCGGATCCCTGGGACGTGCGGGCGGCCACGATCGACGGGCCGGCGGGTTCATCCCCCTGACGAGTACCGCCCCCAGTGCCATCGATGACGTTCAGGGCGATATCCGCCGTCGCATCTTGAAAGCCTTGGGAGTTGAAGAGTCTCGCGGCCGTCGGCTCGTCCCGTTACGCGAAATGCTGCAAAACCTCCAAACCTGACACCGTTTCCAATCGCCGAAAACGTACTAATTCCCCGGTTAGGCGGGTCGACTCCTGTTGAGAGGGGATTTTCACGCATCTGGAACATCTGGAACGCGCTCGTCAGCACTTTCTAAAATAGGCACGGGTGGCCAACCATGGCCGATGAGGCAGCGTTTGACCACTTTGATCCTCCCAGGCTTCGAGACATGAACAACTCGGAAAACGAACCCCGATCCCCCAGCCCGCAACGCGAAGAATCACTCCCGCCGATGGTGCTTCCCGTCGGTCCCTCAGCCACTCCCTACTCGCCCCAACCCGCACCTCCAATTCCGAGGCGGTCCGGACGAAGCAGCAACACGGGACTGGGTCGATTCCTGCTGATTCTTATGCTTCTGGCGTCGGTTGGCCTCAACGTGCTCTTGTGCCTGGGACTTCTTACCTCGAACGTCGCCCCGATCGGCGGTGACGACTGGCGAATGGTTCGTGAGAAACATTGGAGCGGCAATCGGTCGGCAAGCGACAAAGTCGCCATCGTGAACGTGAACGGCGTCTTAATTGACGAAATGATCAATCCCACCCTGCGGGCAATCGACAAAGCCGCGAAGGATCCCGACGTAAAGGCCGTCGTGCTGAGAATCAACAGTCCCGGCGGAACGATCACGGCCAGCGACGCGATTCATAAACGTCTGATGGAGTTACGTCACGGCAATTCGCCCCGCTTCGAAAGCTCGCCGAAGCATCTGGTCGTGTCGATGGGAGCGATGGCCGCGTCAGGCGGCTACTACATCGCTATGCCGGCCGAGTTCATCTTCGCTGAGCGGACGACCATCACCGGCTCGATCGGCGTATATGCCTCATTGCTGAACGTCCATCAGTTGGCGAAAGAGAACGGCGTCAAAATGATCCTGATCAAGGCCGGCGATGTCAAAAGTTCCGGGTCGATGTTTCACGAACTTTTGCCTCAGGAACGACAAGTCTGGCAAGACATGGTTGACAATGCTTACGCTCAGTTCCTCACCATCGTCGAAGCGGGTCGGCCTCACCTGAAAGGGATGCTGACTCGAAAGCTCGAACGGGTAGACATCGACGGCAAGTTGCTTCCCGATGAGACAGCCGTCTACGACGACAAGGGCAACGTCGTTCCGGGTAAAAGCGTTCCCTACGAACGCAAATTAGCCGATGGCGGGATTTTTACCGCTCAAGCCGCGAAACAGTACAAGTTAATTGACGAAATCGGCTATCTCGACGATGCCGTCAAAAAAGCCGCCAGTCTTGCCGGTTTAGCTGATTACAAAACGGTCGTCTTCGAGCCTCAGTTGACCCTTTTCGAACTTCTCACGGGCGGGGTGCGACAACAAACGTTCGTCAGCGAGTTTTTGCGACTCGCCGCGGCGGCAGGACCTCGAATTTGGTACTTGGCTCCCAACTCGGAATTGACGGCTTTGGCGTCGCAAGTTGCTTCCCTGCAATAAATTCTGATTTTAGCTCGACGATGACCTGCCGCCAGTCGGTGTGCCTTGGACGGCGGTTGGGTTGTTCACACCTCGGCAATTTCGGCCGACTTTAGTGGCTCCTCCCCCATCCCGCAAAACACTGCCGCGACGCCTATCGCAGCGAAAAATTCGTCGGTCAACGGTGCAAGAGGTGTTGCAACCGTCCTGATCGAGAATCGTCAGGTATATTGGCGTAATGGACAGATGCCGTTTTCGGCCCGGAAGTGGATTTTTAAATAATTGGCACGAATAATGCTTGTTGAGACGGCCCGACCGGATGCGAGCATTGCGAGAGTCCGGCCGGAGCAGGGAAAGGAAACGGTTCTACGGAGGAACCAGCGCAACTGCGAAACGAGGCTCCCACGGGACAACCGAGTGGAGACTTAACCTGAGCGAGGTGGAGAGCCATGGCCCGAAAAGACGCGCTCCTGCGTTTGCATAAATCCCTACTCGCACGCCGTGCCGAGTTGATGAAGCGATTGGGCATGGAGATGCGGGATTTGAGTATTGGCCGAAACACCCATCAAGCTGGTGATAGTGCCGATGCCGCCTTCGACACGGGGAACCACGAAATCAGTTCCCAACTGGCCGAAATTGAGTCGCGAGAATTGGCGCAAGTGAACCGGGCCTTGCTTCGTCTGAAGGAAGGTACCTACGGACTGTGCGAGATTTGCGGTTGTCGCATCCCTGTCGCGCGCTTGAATGCCCTTCCCTATTCGACGACATGCATCAAATGCCAGCGAGAGATGGAAGAGCATGGCGACTCGGGCGATCGCCAGGAAGTGAATTGGGATCGTGTCGCCGATGTTGAACGCCGCTTCACCGACCGCCGTGATGTCGATCTCTCCGACATCGAGATGGACCTCTCGCGGTAGTGTTTGGCTCAGAGACGCGGCTGTGCAATTCTGCAACATGCTGGTTGCCGAAAATGAGGCAGTTATTGCGGAATGACCCAGGCCTGTTTGGCCTGGGTTCTTTTTTCTTCAACGAAAATTCTCCGAGCGTCTGTTGCCACCTCGCCGCGAGTTTGGAGATTCTTGTCAGCTGAGGGAGTTACGAAGACTTTTCTCACCGTAGCGGTTCACGATCAAAAAATTGCCTCGTCTTGGCCGACTTGAGTGAATTCTGAATCGGAAGACTGACTTAGACTGTTGGCAGTAGCGATCAATTCCCTGGTCCGGATTGTGACTGCCATGCTGAAACCCATTACCGTGTCTTTGTTGCTGGGCGGCGGAGCGTTTGTCGGCTCGATGGCTGCGGTTCTTCTCCAATCGCACACGACGGCGAAGGTGGTCGCCCAAACGCCGGCGACGACCGGCGAGGTGTTGGCTCGGCTCTCGGAACGATTCGAGTGGGTCGCGATGAAAGCTGGTCCGGCCGTTGTCGCCATCGAGGCGATCAAGCCGGCGGTACCCGGAAAATCGCGTCCCATGGAGGAGTCGGGGTCGGGCGTCATGATCCAGGGCGAACCGGGGAAGAACTGCTACGTTCTCACCAACAATCACGTCGTCGCCGGTGCCAAGCCCGAGCAGATCACAGTGACGTTGTCCGACAATCGAGTTGTGCGTCCGACACAGGTTTGGGCCGACCCTGAGACCGATGTGGCGTTGCTTCGTATCGACCGAGGCGATTTGCCCACCGCCCGGTTGGGCGACAGCGATCAGGTCCGCGTCGGCCAATGGGTGGTCGCCATCGGCAGCCCCTTCGGACTCAACCAATCCGTGACCCACGGCATCATCAGCGCCCGTGAGCGCGGCCAGATCAGTCTCGGGGGAACGATTCGTATCAAGAACTTCCTCCAAACCGATGCGCCGATCAATCCCGGCTCATCTGGCGGACCGCTACTGAACCTGGAGGGCGAAGTCATCGGCATTAACACCGCCATTGCATCGTACAATAACAGCAACAGCGGCGTCGCCTTCAGCATTCCCATCAACCTCGTCCGTCGCGTCGCTCGGGAACTGTTGGAGAAAGGCTCCGTCTCGCGCGGGTTTCTCGGCCTTCATCTGGCTCCCTCGTTCGACCCCGCTGCGGCCCTTCGCCTCGGTCTCGAGCATGCAAACGGCGCGTTGGTCGAGACAGTATATCCCCAGACGCCCGCCGACGAGGCCGGACTCAAACCCGGCGATGTGATCCTTCGGCTCGACCAGGTCGTCATTCGCAACGAAAACCAACTTATCAATCTGATCAGTTCAATGCCGGTCGGCCGACGGGTCCGGCTCGAAGTGTGGCGAAATCGTCAACTCCTCACGCTTCAGGCAACCATTGGTGATTGGCAGGAGGCGCAGTCACGGTTGCGGACCATCTCGGCCAAACCCAACTGAGGTCCTGAGCCGCCTCAGCCGCGCCTCATGACCCGACGTCCAGATCACGTACACTGATGGGCAACGGCTTGAATGGTCAAGCGTCCAAAACCCAGGACGGAAGCCTCGTGCTGATGATGTGCAACCGTGTCATGAGCGGGGATTGCTTGAAGATATTGCCGGCAGTCCCTGCGGCAAGTGTCGATCTGGTGTTCGCCGATCCGCCTTTCAACATCGGGTACGAGTATGATCGGTACGATGATCGTCGGAAAAAGGAAGATTATCTTCGCTGGGCCGAGCAGTGGCTTGAAGCTGTCCGGCGAGTGCTGAAGCCGACCGGGAGTTTTTGGCTGGCGATCGGAGATGAATACGTCGCCGAGCACAAGATCCGTCTGGATGCTCTCGGTTGGACCCTGCGGAACTGGGTCGTTTGGCACTACACCTTCGGCGTTCATTGTGAGAAGAAATTCACGCGCAGCCACGCGCACCTGCTGTATTACGTCGTTGATCCGAAGCGTTCCACGTTCAATGCCGATGCCGTGCGCGTCCCCTCGGCTCGGCAGACAGTGTACTCGGATCGGCGGGCCAATCCGAAAGGACGAGTGCCCGACGATACCTGGGTCTTGCGACCGCAAGAGGAGGCACGCTGTTTTCGCGCTGACAGCGATACCTGGTATGTCCGGCGGGTATGCGGCACGTTCAAGGAGCGAGTCGATCATCCATGCCAGATGCCCGAGGCTGTCTTGGAGCGGATTGTTCAAGCCTGCACCAATCCTGGCGACCTGGTGCTGGACCCTTTTGCTGGATCTGGGACGACGTTGGTGGTGGCGAAACGGTTGGGTCGGCGGTTCCTGGGGATCGAGTTATCCGAGAACTATGCCGAACAGGTTCGTCGGCGGCTGGAGGGCGTCGAGGCCGACCGTTCGACTCGCAGTCGACGAGGCAGCAATGTCGCAGAGACCGAGTAGACGCGGTCATCGGGCTGGCAAAAGAATTCGCCGTCAGCGTGGATCAGCAGTGGAGCTTCGGATCGGAGAAGCAGTTGTTGGCACTGGCCCAGCCACAGGCGGGGATGATTTTGAGGCAACGACCCGCGCACCAGATTCGGGAAGTGTCGCATCAACTCCCATCGCGAGACAGGGCCGGCATGGATGTAATCGAAGCGACCGTCGCTAAGTTGCGCGCCGGGCAACAACGGGAAGCCGCCCTCCCGTGGTCCGATCGCCAGTGACAAGGCCAAGGTTGGAACTTTCCGAGTCACGCCGTCGAACTCGGCGGTCATGGGCGGCTTGTCGAAGTGACGAAGCAGGGCGAAAAAAATGGCGGCGGCGTAAAGCGGCATTCCCCGCAACCATCGGATGCGGCGAGACTCGAGGGTGACCGCTCCGTTGAATCCCACGCCGATCCCGTTGACAAAGAAGCGTTGTCGGCCGATCGAGGAGGACAGGTAGCCCACATCGACGGCGACGACTTCGGTGCGTTGGCAGGGCTTGCCGTTGATCCCCAACGCGAAGGCGTAATCGTCCGCCGAGCCACACGGCCAAATACTCAAAACCACGTCCGGGCGATCAGCCCGGAGCAGACCATTCGCGACCTCGTGGACCGTCCCGTCCCCCCCGGCGGCGATGATCCGCTGGAAGCCCTCCGAAGCAGCGCGGTAGGCCAGCTCTTCGGCGTGGCCCGCGCCTTGGGTCGGGCACAACGTGACGTTCCGTTCGGTTTGCAGTCGACGTTTCACGTAGCGGTGAGCGCGACCCCGACCGGCCTGGGGGTTGAAGATCACGCAACTTCGGAGCGATTCGATCATCATCGGTCGACCGCCTCCTCGCTCAACCGGGGAGATTGCCGCCCATTTTCTCTCAATCTCGACCGCTATACTACGATGTCATGATCGACCAAACACTCCATCTTCCTGAACAGGGATTGCTCGTCATCGACAAGCCCCGTGGGATCACCTCTCGTGATGTGGTAAACCGGGTGCAGCAGCAGTGGCCCCACGGAACCAAAGTCGGCCACACCGGCACCCTCGACCCGTTGGCGACTGGCGTGCTGGTCGTCTGTTTGGGACAGGCGACGCGATTGGCCGAATTCGTGCAACAGATGCCGAAAACCTATCACGCCACCATCCGCTTGGGCGCGACCAGCCCCACGGACGACGCGGATGGAGACATCGTCGAGACGAAGGGGGTCGCGCCGGTCGATGTCGACGCCTTGTCCCGCACCATGCTCCAGTTTGTCGGCGACATTCAACAGAAACCACCGGCTTTCTCCGCTTTGAAGCAAGGCGGGACGCGAGCATACCAGCAGGCCCGATCGGGACGCCGGGTCGATTTGCGGCCGCGTCAGGTCCGAGTCGATGCTTTTCGCTTGATTCGGTACGAATGGCCCTATCTGGAAGTCGTCGTTGACTGTGGCAAGGGGACATACATTCGCTCGTTGGCACGCGATCTGGGACAGGCACTCGGCGTCGGGGGATTGATGACAGCGCTTCGGCGAACGCGGGTTGGACCATTTGATGAATCGCGAGCCATCCCCTTGGCACAATTGGCAACTCCTCACGCCGACATGGTCTGGCCGATGCATCTGGCCGTCGCTCACCTTCCCTCCTGGCCGGTCTCGGAGGACGAGCGATGGCGACTGAGCCAGGGTCAACGGATTGCTGCGGCGGCAGCTCCGGGCTTGTACGCCGTGTTCGAGGGCGATGAACTGACGGCCATTGGTGATTCGGACGGTCGATGCATTCGCCCCGTCAAAGTTTTCGTGTCGGACGAACGGGCACACGGTTCGCATGACGGATGAGCGAGATGTCGATCCCTTCCCATGAGGACGAACACCTGCCAGCGATTCTCGGCGGCAGGCCGATGTTTCCGGACGGGCCGCCCGATTGGCCGGGGCCGATGCCGGAGGTGGCAGCAGCGATCAGCGAGGCATGGGCCGACGGCTCGTGGGGCCGTTACGACGGGCCGAACGTCGCCCATTTGGAGAGCGATCTCGCCCGCCGGTGTTGCTGTCGGGTACTCACCTGCGTCAGCGGCACCTTGGCCGTCCAATTGGCTCTCCAAGCCATCGGCGTCGCGAGCCAGGATCGAGTCGTTCTGGCGGCTTACGACTACGAGGGGAATTTTCTCGCGGTCCACGCTTTGGGAGCAATCCCCCTGCTCGTCGACGTCACCCCCGATCTGAGTATCCATCTCGGCCAACTCGAAGAGGCCTGTCGCCGTCGGCCCCGGGCCATCATCGTCTCGCACCTGCACGGCAGTCTGCAACCGATGGCATCGATCCGGGAAATCGCCGACCGTTGGAGCGTGGCGATCGTGGAGGACGCGGCTCAAGCGACCGGTGCCACGGTGCAAGGACGACCTGCCGGCGGCTGGGGCGATGTCGGTGTTCTGAGTTTTGGCGGGTCGAAGTTGCTTTCCGCAGGTCGGGGCGGAGCGCTTTTAACCCCGCGAGACGACCTCGAGGCGAAGTTGCGTGTTCTCTTGCGACGCGGCGGACAACGTTGGGCCGCCCTTTCCGAACTGCAAGCGGCGGCGTTGCGGCCTCAATTGGATCGCTTATCTCGGCGACATTGTCAACGCGCTGCCGCGGTCGCTGCCTTGGACTCATTGCTCGCTGGCGTGCCCGGAGTGCGACGGATTCGTAGCCCGGTTGAAGGGTCCCCGGCGTTTTACAAAGTCGGGTTCCGTATTCAGCCCGATGAATTCGGCCTGCAGCGCGATTCGTTCGTTCGGGCCATGCAGGCCGAGGGAATCTCTATTGACGCGGGTTTTCGAGCGTTGCCGATCGGTCGATCACCGCGTCGTTTCGAGGCGTTGGGCACGTGGTCTGAAGCCGAGGGCATGCATCGTCATTTAGCCGTTTTGCACCATCCCATTCTGCTTCGGGGCGACGAGGCGGCGGAGCGGATTGCTCACGCTTGGCGACGGGTGTATGCTAACCGCGACCGTCTGGGTCAAATGTAGGCTGCCCGCGGGCGCAGCTGCGACCTGGCACGGTTCCGTCAACGTTGCCCCACCGGAAAGGACCCATCCCATGCAGCGAATCGTTCTCCTGGCGGCGGCGGGATTGCTGTTGAACCTGATTCCGACGCCTCTCCGCGCCGATGCCCCCGCCGGCTCATGGAAGCTGAGCATCCCAGGAAGCAACCTGACATTCTTGTTGGCCCTGGAGTCGCGCGATGGTCAATGGAGCGGCAAGGTCCTGGGCACCAGCATCGCCAACTTCCCCGCATCCACGTTGAGCGATGTGGCCGTCACCCAGGATTCCGTGAAGTTCGCCGTCAAATTCGGTAGCGGTGGCTCGGGGCAAACGTTAAGTTTTGAAGGCAAGTTGCCCCCCGATGCCTCGGGTCGGATCGGCGGATCGCTGTTGCTGGGTGGCTCCAGCTTGCTCCTGATCCGCTTGGAACCGTCGAAGCTGAAAGCCTTCGATCGGTTCGAGTTGGCCAAAGAAACGTTGGAATCCACGGCCGATGCCCAAGTGCTGGCGGAGGCCGCGATCGAACTCCTTAAAGAAGCGGAGACGCGGAAAGCGAGCGGCGAGGACGTGCGAGGTTGGGCCGACAAGGCTTACCGGTCGGCGGAACCCTACGGGCTTCGTTGGCAACGTTCCATTGCTCGTCGGGTGGCTCAAGCTCTCGTCAAGCAAAAAGATTTTGTCCCGGTCGCCGTCGAGTACGCTCGAAAGCTGGAGCGGTTGGTCGATGAGAGCGAAGAGACGTCAACGCAACTCGATTACCTCGGGACAGTCGCGGAGGTTTTTGAGGCCGCCGGCCGGCGCGATGATGCCGTGGAAGTGCAGAAACGCCTGGCGAAGCTGGAGGAGGCCGATTTTGCCGCCTACGTAAAATCGGCTCCGTTCCGTCCCGAACCGTACGAGGGGCGTAAAGGGAAAAGCGATCGAGCCGTTCTCGTGGAACTGTTCACTGGGGCCGAGTGTCCTCCGTGCGTGGCGGCTGATCTCGCCTTCGATGCCCTGACCAAGACATACAATCCGGGCGAAGTCGTGCTGCTGCAATATCATGTTCACATTCCCGGACCTGATCCGCTCACGAACCCCGACAGTTTGGCTCGGTTGGAATACTACGGGAACAAGATTCGCGGCACGCCGACCGTTTTCTTCAACGGCAAACCGGCCCAAGGCGGGGGTGGCCCGATCTCACAAGCCCGACGAAGCTACGCCGCCTTCCGCGAGGCCATCGATCCGCTTCTGGAAAAATTACCTGAGGCACGCATCGATCTGAGCATCTCCAAAAAAGGCCCGACCATCGACATCAAAGCTCAGGTGTCCGAATTGGCCCGAACCGGTGATTCCATCCGTCTTCGCTTCGCTCTGATCGAAGAGTATGTGCGCTACCAAGGTGGAAACAACTTACGCTATCACCACCACGTCGTGCGTGCCATGCCCGGCGGCCCCAAGGGAATCTCCTTGAAACAGAAATCCGGCGAGCACACCGCCGCCGTTGATCTCAACTCGTTGCGTCAGCTTTTGAACCAATATCTCGATGATTATGCCAAGGAAGACGAATTTCCCCGGCCCGATCGGCCCCTGAACCTGAAATCGCTCCGAGTCGTCGCCTTCGTTCAGGACGACGACACCAATGAAATCCTGCAAGCGGCTCAAATCGAGGTCAAAGAGTGAGGACGATTGATGGTCCGGCACGCTCTTCTCCCGGCTGACATGGTGCCACGGCAATCGCTCCCCGTCGGGGGAATCGAACCGCCCCTGCCGAGGCACGCCGACTGGTCCGACCCCCTCCGAGGAGTACATTCACTGCATGACGCTGCACGAACTGATCCAAGAATTGCGTGAACCAAACACGACGAAAATCGTCTTGCTGGTGGCGGATGGGTTGGGCGGCCTGCCACGAACCCCCGGCGGACTCACGGAACTGGAGACAGCCCGAACCCCCAACCTGGACGACTTGGCACGCGAAGGCGTCTCCGGGTTAAGCATCCCCGTTTTGCCGGGGATCACTCCCGGGAGCGGCCCCGGCCATCTGGCTCTCTTCGGATACGACCCACTGACATATCGCATTGGTCGAGGCGTCTTGGAGGCCTTGGGAATCAATTTCCCGCTGGAGCGTCGAGACGTGGCCGCCCGG
>CAKZUU010000265.1 GCA_937922175.1 uncultured Gemmataceae bacterium | reverse complement strand
CATCCTCGGAATCAACCCTTACTCCCCTGCCGTTGGGTGAATGGCTCCGTCTGACGCTGACGGCTCAAGCGGATCGATTCGAAGACCAACTTCGCCAACGTCGCCGCGATGCCGAATTGCTGGACCAACTCCTCGGCTTCTTCGATCATCTCTCCGCCTTGTTTGCGGAGAGAGAGAGCCTTCTTTCGACTGTCTCGCTTGTCCCGTTCGCAGCGGGTGCGGGGACGAGCGACCGAGTTAAACACCTCGAATCGAGTTCGGATCGACTCGAAGCCGAGCCATTGAATCGCGCCCATCGTTCTGGAGAAGATCAGGCCGCGAATCCGACATTCGCGCTGCCAGACGCGAAACAGACGAATGTGGGGACTTGGTCTTCCCTGTGGAAGTGGTTGAAAAAATGGTGCTCTTTAACGTCCGGCCGCGAACGCTTGATGAGTCAACCCGCCATTGCCGAGGTCGAAACAACGACCTCTCGTGATGGTATCGCCGACGGGGCGGCCGTACCTCACCTCGGTCCGAAAGCGAACACCCCCCGAGTCGATGTGTTGGCGGCGGACCGGGATACTCCCCCCCGAGACATCGCGAAGCGGATCAGCGAATTCGATCGTAAATGCGCGAGTTTGAGGCGATCGATCGAGGGAATCCTCGCCGAGATTTCCGAGGAGTTTCGCCCAAACATGGCAGGGGGTCGCTCGGAGATCAACGCCCGGCGCACCAAGGTTCAGCAGGCCGTCGAAACTTTGTTGGAGCGTTGGAGCGGCATTCGCCGCTGGCTGGAGGCGGGCCATGAACTAACCAGTGTGGAAGCCGCCTGGGTCCTCTCGTGCAGTCAACTAGTGGCGACATCGGTGGGCACATTTCGAGAATTGCAACGAGTGCTCAAGAGAAGTTCGCTGAACGGTTTCGATTTCGTCATCGTGGATGAAGCCGAGGAGATGAGTGACCGGGAATTGCGTCGAGCCGTTCGCTTCGCGGATCGCTGCTTATTGGTCGGAGATTCAACGAATGATCCGGCGGTCCACGCTGCCACGCGCAAGCACCCGCTGACTCAACCGTCGGTTCGACGCCCACGTAGATTGTGGCACCGCTTGGTTGAGGAATTCGAGAACTTCGGCTGGCGACGCGACGAGAATCGACTGCGAGTCGGCCTGCGCTGGCTGTCGCCGAAGGCACATGAATCATTAACGAGCGAATCATTGGCCGATCGGCCAGAGATCGAGTTGCGGTTCTTGGACGAAGGCCCCGAGCAACGGGAGCTGGTCGAAATTGTCTTCCCCGCCGAGATGTCGTTGCAAGACGCCGCACAGTTCCTTTATCGCGAATTGGGTGAGCTGCCGATCGCGCAGGCCTCACCCCGCTGGTCCGCGGATGAGAGGCATTATCGGGTCGACTTTTTCGGCGGAGCCGTCACCGCGTGGCATCGGCTGGTGGATGGAATCGAATTGGGTTGGCAAAATCCTTGGGGCCGGCGTCCGCGGATCGTGGCGGTTCGTTTCGGTCGAGCAGAGGGATGGGATCAAACCGCTGCCGAACGATGGTGCATGGGCATCCGACGGGTTTGCGATACGGGACGATACGTCCGGTTGGTCGTTCCGCATCGCGATCGGTCAGGGATGACAAAATTGGCCGAGGTGCTGGGTTTCGGTGAATGGAGTCATGAACCTCCGCCGAGGCCGACGCTGACGCCTTCGGAACCGTGCATCGAGTTCATCCCAGTTCCCGCGTTGCCGCAAACATCGCAGATCCATCGCCGAGGCGACCACGGTCGTCCGCTGCCGCAATGGCGACTCCCCGACATTCGACAAAGCGCGGGACTGGAGATTGATCTGGCGGATCCGTCGGCCCGGAGTCGGCTCGACCCCGAGTGGGCGGAGAAACTACCTTGGCAGGGATACGTCAATCTGGCCGAGGCCGAGTGTATTTTGCGGCTGCTGGGAAATTGGCTGGATGATTGGCCGACGACGCCGACCGGAGCGCCTGCCGATGTGGCCGTGTTGGCGTTGGAGCCGGCACAGGCCTTTCTGCTGAGAGAATGGGCGAGAAAGGCCGACGAGTTGAGCCACGCCCCCGGGTCGATCCGGATCGCTTGGGCAGAGGAATTCCGCCAGCACGAAGCCGACGTCGTGATTGTCAGTTTGGTGCGAAGCCCACGGCAGCCGTGGCCCAATTTCGGACGGGGGTCATCGACGATGCGATATGCCGTGACTCGGGCACGCGATCGGCTGATCCTGGTCGGCGATTCCGGAGCGTTGACCCGCCGAGCGTTCGGCCATCCGCCCGCGGATCAGGAAGAAACCGAGGCCTCCCGGCTCCAGACTCTCTGGGTATCAGCTTTGATCCGTTGGCTCCGAGCGCCCGACCCCGGCATGTTGTTACTGCGGCCCGGCCCGCCCCACGCCTTGCTCGATTGACCGATCAGCTCAAGTCATCGGCTCTGCCCGACGCCATTCACTATCGGCGGACACCAGCACGTCCGCCGGTGGTGTTTCACCGACCCATCGCACCAGCGACCGCCCCGATAGATGAACGTTGGCCTTTTGGTTGCTCTCGATCCGACAATCGTCGAGGCAAACTTGACTGCCACCGCTGATCTCCAACCCATGCCCCCGATTGCCTCGGATCAAACTCCGTTGCAGTTCCAAGACACCACGTCGGCTGACATCGATGCCATCCCGGCGGTTATTTTTCAACTCGCAAGCATCGAGGCGGACCTGCCCGTTATCCCGCACGACCATTCCCTCCGCCGATCCCTCTCGAATTCGGCAACGAAGAAATGTCGCGTGGCCCTCCCGTGCCACCCCGACATTGGCGGCGTGATTGTCATGAATGTCCGACTCCTCGAAGGTCGCCATCCCTCCGTCCATAATGGTGGCGCCATTGCTGCGACTGCCGAAGATCTCGCAATGGCGAACCGTCGCGTGCGCCCGGCGCAGGATGGCAACGTTCGTATGATCGTGAGCAAAAAAATGACAATCGGAGAGATAGCCCCTCGCCGACTCCGCCAGGATCACACCTTGCCGGCGCCCCGAGCTGACGCGGCAGTGTCGAAGGACCAACGCTGCCTCGCGCACCACTTCGACTCCCGCCAGGGCATGGTTCGTGATGTGGCAAAAGTCGAGAGTAGCCTGCCCGCCATCCCTCACGAAGACACCCCCTTCGCTGCCGTTCCGCACCTCACAGGCGAAAAGTTTCAACCGCGATCGATGCTGGGCCACGACACCTGCGGATCGACTGCCGTGGATGCGGCAATCGGCTATCTCGCCGATCGCGTCATCGTCCAAGACGATCCCGTTGCCCTGACTGGCGATGATGTCGCTATCGCTGAGCCGAACCGAAGCCCAACAAGCGACAGCGACGCCGACCCGACCGGGATTTTCAATCTGGCAGTGCTTGAGCGTTGCCGACGCATGCCCCGTCACCAAGACGCCGAATGTCGCCGGTGAGATGATCTGACAATCTTCCAGCCACAAAGCCGCATCGGCTCCCTGGACTCGGACACCGCCGCCCT
>CAKZUU010000264.1 GCA_937922175.1 uncultured Gemmataceae bacterium | reverse complement strand
TGGACCAGCTGCTTCTCCTCTGGGAACAGCGGATGAAAAACGTCGAGTCGATCTATGTCGTGAATTGCACCCGGATCGACAAAGATAAAACCGGAACGGTGAAGACATGGAAAGGCGAGGCACGTTACCTGAAGCCGAACTACGCGGCCATCCGACTGGAGCAGCAGGAAGATCGACAATTCGTGGAGATGATGATCTCGACGGGGACGTATTTGTACGAGTATCGGCCGCAATTCAAGAAACTGGTGATTCACGATTTACCGCCGCCTCGGCATGGAAATTTTGACAGCAATTTGCTGACGTTCCTCTTCGGGATGACGGCGGTCGAAGCGAAGCAACGCTACCAACTAACGGTCACCAAAGATGTCGACGAGACGAATAAGCATTACATTTACATTGAAATTCTACCGCGATTCCCGGAGGACAAGAAGGAGTTTTCGCGGGCACAACTGGTGCTGTTTGCTTCGACCATGTTACCCCGCCGGTTGTGGTTCGAGCAGCCCAACGGGACGCAAATTCAATGGGATCTGCCGAACATGGATACTGAAACCCGGTTGCGACCGACGGACTTTCAGGCCCCTCCCCCTCCTGCCGGATGGGAGACGCAACGAGTTCATCTTCCGCCACAGTCGCCGACTCGACCTGGGGATGGGCCGCGAGTCGTTCGCCCAAGCAAAAATGGGTGACGACTGGCCCATCGAAGATCCGAGTTGATCTCCACGAGCGGACGGTTTTTCGGAAAATCTCTTCCTCCCCGTCGATACTGCCCTCGTTTCACGGGGTTCATATCCCCAGATGTGGAGTTCTATCAACCCTGGGAGGTTCAGTGACCCATGCGTAAATTGGCAGCCCTTCTCCTGACGGGGGCGCTTGCGCTTCCGGCCTTGGCCCAACCGCCCGGCGGGGGACGAGGATTCGGTGGATTCGGTGGATTTGGCGGACTTGGCGCCATGGCGGGCAACGTCGCCCTGCTCCGCAGCGAAGATGTGCAAAAAGATTTGAAACTCACCGACGAGCAGAAATCCAAGCTCCGTGACTTCCAAGCCAAAATTCAAGAAACGATGCGCTCAATGCGCCCCGAGCCAGGTCAGCAACCCGACTTTGAACGGTTGCGGGAAATCGGCCAGAAAATGGCAGAAGACACCGAAAAGTTCATGAAAGAGTTCCTGACCGATGCTCAAAGCAAACGTCTGAAGCAAATCCAACTGCAACAAGCATTGAAAAACTCCCCGACGACAGCATTCTTCAACATGAGCTTCGGTCCAGAGGGAGCTTCTCTGGGCGAGCTAACGGAGACCGGAAAGGCCCTCAAGATCACGGACGAGCAGAAGGACCAAATCGAGGCCATTGGAAAGCAATTGCAGCAAGACCTTCGCGAGTTACGACCCGAGCGCGGCCAACGCCTTTCCGGCGATCAGATGCAAAAAATGAATGCCCTTCGGAAAGAGGCAGCCGAGAAGGTGATAGAAGTGCTGACGGAAGAACAACGCAAGATGTTGAAAGAACTCCAAGGTGAGGAGTTCAAGGGGCGTATCGACGCTGGCTTTGGTCCGGGTCAAGGAGGTCGCCGAGGCGGCGGCGGGCCAGGCGGCGATCGTCGGGGTGGCGGTGGTCGGCAAGACGGCTAATCGACGCCTCATCTTCCCTACAACTCAACACACGAGCCGCCAAATCAATGGAATTTGGCGGCTCAATATGTTTTGTTGGGCCGACGAGCTCGTTGGAATCATTGCCGCCCTCCAGGGGGTCACTTAAGCCCCATGCTCTCCCGATATTCCCGCAGAAAGGCCTCTCGATCCGCGACGACTTGCTGCCAACGCGCTCGAATTCGCCGAAGAGCTTCGATCGCATCTGATCGCTCGTTGACAACCCGCCGTAGCTCCTGAGCAAACGTTCGGATCAAGTGTTGTTCCTCTTTCACCCGAAGACGGAAGGCCGGATTCAATGCGGAGCCTCGGTAAGTCGCTTCAAGACTCTCGATCAGTTGATTCGTCACCACCGGGTCAAGCTCATAGTTGTGCCAGATGGACCGATGGTCGAAATGGCTGCCGCGTGTCGGTCCCGCACCCCAGCCAGGCTCGGCGACGATCTCCAAGCTGACCCGAGGACTCGTCAAATAAGCGAGAAAGTCCAAGGCCAACGCGGCTTGGTTCGAGTCGGCTCGGATACCGCCGAGATAGCCACCGTGCCCTAGATAGGGAACCACATTGCCTTCAACCTCCGTCGTCGTTTTGATTCGTCGCGAATTCGGATCGTAACATTCCTCACTTCCGGGGATGCGGGCGACCCCGAACCGGCCCCGGACAGGGCTGTCCACAGCTTGCAAGGCGGTGAGATCGGCAAGTGTCGCCAGGGCCAGGACGGCCTTCCCGCGACGAAAAGCCTCGATCGGCCTCTCATCCGTCGTCGATCCTCGAACCGCTTGCAGCCGTTGCATCATCTGGACGGCGGCAACAAACCCTGGCTGATCAATCGCTGGTTCGCCGGTCTCCGCGTCGAATTGATAATTGAAAAATAAACGAGTCCTCGTTTGCTCCGGCAGGGACGATGCCTTTTCGGAAATCGTCATGGGACGAACGAACGAGGCTGCCAAGGCATGAAATTCCCGGTCCAATTCGTGATCATCGTTCGGCAAAGGGGGAAGGCTCGGACGGGGCACGACATTCTGGTCGTCTGAAGCCCAGCCCGGTTGTCCGGCAAAATACTCGGCAACGGCCGCCAACTCTTGCCAAGTGGTGGGCCCGACAGGTCGCCCCAGCCGTTGGGATCGGGCCTGCATGCGAACCGGCAGCCGATCTTTGTGTGTCGGGTCAGAAAAGAGGTCCGAGCGAAACACCAACACGAGGGATTCCCCGGTCACAGGGAGAGCCCATGTTCGGCCACCCCAATCGATCGCGTGGTCCAGTTGATACCGCAAGAGCAGGCTGTACTCGTAAGTTTCCGCGCTGCGGAGCGCCACGATATCGATGGGAGCCAAATCCGGGACCAAACGTCCCAGCTCCCACGGGCGGAAGATTATCAAATCGCATGCCATCCCCGGTTCGACCCGTTGAAGTCGGGCTCCGGACAGTTGGCTCCAACGGGAACCATGACGATCGAGGATCGCCGTTAACGAGACGTCCGCTGGAGCGACGACGCGCAGGGTTTGGCCGGCAAAACGGAGTGTGGGAGTATCGAGACGCTCCGATCGCGGCGCGCATCCAGCTGCCACGAGCCAGGTTAGGGAAGCGAGGAGAAGGGCTACCGCCCCCGATGACACGGACGTTTTTTTCGAGGACGGCGAAAAAATCAGCAGTTTCATGTTCGTTTTTCGTTGCACGTTAGGGGGGCCGTTGAATACAATCCAGTCAGGTCGGTACATCATTATGACGCGAGGACGCGAAGCCGCCTGACGAATCAACCTTCCGTCGCAGGCGGGCTTGTCGCTCGGTTTTGAGATATTCGGGCATTGGGCAGAGGAAGTTTGCTTTTTCGATTCGACACTGGGGTCGAACCATGAAGGTCAGCTTAATTGTCGCACAAGGCGTCCACAAAGGGAAAGTCATCCCTATCCCGATCACTCAGTTCGTTATTGGCCGGGAAGAAGGTTGCCAGCTTCGGC
>CAKZUU010000263.1 GCA_937922175.1 uncultured Gemmataceae bacterium | reverse complement strand
CACGGCATGTTTCTGCTGGATGAAAGTCTGTTCCGATTGTGGAAGGACGGGCTGTGCGACAAGGAGGAGGTGCTGCTGAAGTCGAACAAACCGGCGGAATTGGCAGCCAAGATCGCTCAGGCGGAACGTGGCATTTTCGAGGAGGAAGACGAGGAGGAAGAGGACGAAGACGAGGACCGCGACGAGTACGACGAAGACGAGGAGGACCGTCCTCGTCGAGGTCGGCGATAGGAGAAGTCAGGAGTCCGAATCCGAGGGAATACCACGATGTCGAATGCAACTCCGCGAGATCCGAAGAAGCCCGTTCCTCCTTCGCCGAGCGCGGGTGCCACCAAGAAACCCGAGGCATCCAAGCCGGGCACGGCTTCGTCGAAGCCGACGGCGGGCAAGCCGCCCGCCGGGACGACAGCCAAGTCGTCTTCGAAACCGACCGCCCAAGAACGTGATTGGTCCGAAAGCAGGGGACGGCGAAAGATTGGTCAAATTTTGGTCGACTTGGGCTTCATTGACGATGCCCAGCTTTGGGACATCCTCGAAGAGGCGCGGACCAACGGGGTGAGGGTCGGCCAAGTCGCCCTCAATCGCGGCCTCATCACCGAAGAGCAACTGTTGCAGGCCGTCGCTGAATTGCATGGCATGCGACTGGTGAACCTGGAAGAAGAGAAACCCACGCCCCAGGCCATTCAGATGGTCCAGCAAACGATGGCGGAGGTCTACAAGATTCTGCCGATGAAATATGAAAACGGCGTTTTGACCGTTGCGATGGCCGATCCGAACAACCTCCAAGCGCTCGACGACCTGCGAAACTTCATCGGTTTGGGCCAAGTCGAAGCTGTTCTCGCCACGCCCAAACAACTCGAGGAGGCGATCACCCGTGCCTACACGGGCAAGGAAGAGAGCATCGCTGCCCTGATCGCGGAGTTGAATGCCGACACGAGCTTACAGGTCAATCGGCGTGAGACCAGCATCGACCTGGAAAGCCTGACGGAAATCGCGGAAGCGGCACCGGTCCGCAAGCTCATTAACATGGTGCTGCTGATGGCGATTCGCGACCATGCCTCGGACATTCATTTTGAACCGTTCGAGGATGAGTACAAGATGCGTTATCGTTGCGACGGCGTCTTGTATGAAATGGTCCCGCCGCCGCGACACCTGGCGATGGCCATCAGCTCGCGGATCAAGGTCATGTCCAACTTGGACATCGCGGAGCGACGATTGCCTCAAGACGGACGCATCGAGTTGAACGTCGGTGGTAATGCCGTCGATATGCGAGTCAGCGTGTTGCCCACAATGTTCGGGGAGAGCGTCGTCATCCGTGTGTTGGATCGCACGGTGGTCAGCCTCGACCTGAACAAAATCGGTATGGAGCCGGAACTGCTGGAAAAGTTCCGCCATCTCATCCATAAACCGAATGGCATCACCCTCGTCACCGGCCCGACGGGTGCTGGCAAGACAACGACGCTGTATTCGGCCTTGAACGAACTCAACACGATCGAGGACAAAATTATCACGACCGAGGACCCGGTCGAATATGAGATCGAAGGCATTATCCAATGTCCAATCAATCATGAGATTGATCTAACATTCGCGTCGGCCTTGCGAGCGATTCTGCGGCAAGATCCGGATATTATTCTCGTGGGCGAGATTCGGGATTTGGAGACGGCCCAGATCGCGATTCAGGCCGCTCTGACTGGCCACATGGTGTTCAGCACGCTCCATACGAACGACGCGGCCAGCACCATCACTCGCCTGCGCGACATGGGAGTCGAGCCGTTCCTGTTGACCGCCACGATCGAGGGGATCCTTGCCCAGCGGCTCGTGCGAAAGATCTGCACCAACTGCCGTGAGGAATTCGTGCCCTCGGCAGAAATGCTGATGGAACTGAACCTGCGCCCCGCCGATGTCAAAGGGAAAAAGTTTTATTACGGGGCAGGTTGCGAAAAATGTAACAACCTGGGGTTCCGAGGTCGAACAGGCATCTACGAGTTGATTCTCGTCGATGACAACATTCGCGACATGATCAGCGCCGGCGCCTCGACCGATGCACTGCGGAAGTATGTGCGGAGCACCGGTGTCCCGGGGCTTCGTGAGGCGGGTTTGAAAGCGATCTTCAATGGCATCACGACCATCGAAGAAGTGGTTCGCGAGACCGTTCTTGAAGAGGATGCGTGATCGGCTTCGGCCGTTCACGAAGGAAAATCGACGAGGGACGAAGGTTTTCGGCACGATCGATTGAGGGCCAACCATGCCGACGTTTAAGTTCGAGGCGTTGGATACGACCGGTGAAGAGGTCAAGGATCAGATCGACGCCCTGAATGAGGAAGAAGCCCAGCAGAAAATCAAGCAAATGGGCTACTTTGTCACCAAGCTCGTTCAACTTGGTGACAAGGGGGCGAAAGGAAAGGGCAAAGGCAAGAAGCGGGCCCGGAAACGCGGTAAGACGTTTACGATCGGCAGCGTCTCGGGCAAGAAATTGTGCACCTTCACGCGGCAGTTTTCCACGCTGCAGGACGCCGGCCTGCCGGTTCTGCGGAGCTTGAAAATTCTGGAGAACCAGATGCGCCCCGGCGTGCTGAAAAACGCCTTGATCGACGTCGTCGATGACGTTGAGAGCGGCAGCACACTCTCCGAGGCCATGGCCAAGCATCCGAAATGCTTCGACCGATTGTATGTCAACATGGTCAAAGCGGGCGAAGCCGGCGGTGCCTTGGAAGTCATCCTCCAACGCTTGGCCGATTTCAAAGAAAAGAGCCAATCCTTGAAGCGGAAGATCATCGGCGCGATGGTCTATCCGGCGGTGGTGATCTTGGTGGCGGTCGGCATCCTGACCTTCATCATGGTCGCCATCATTCCGAAATTCAAGAAGATCTTCGACGAGTTCGGCATGAAGCTGCCGGACATGACGCAAATGTTGATCGACACCTCGATGTGGTTTGCCGACTATTGGTGGGTCTTGCCTCTCTTCCCCTTAGGATTCTGGCTCTTCATCAAACTCATATGCCTGAGCCGCGCGGGAAGATATGCCGTCGATTGGGTCAAACTTCACATACCAATTGTCGGCAAGATATTAGAAAAAACGATTGTCGCCCGAACCATGCGAACGCTCGGGACGCTGGTCTCATCCGGCGTTCCGATCCTCGAAGCCCTGTCGATCACCAAAGAGACTTCGAACAACGCTGTCTTCGAGGCGTGCTATACCCGGGTCTATGAATCGATCCGCGAAGGTGAGACGATCGCTGAACCGATGCGCGAGTCGCGACTCGTCGATGACATGGTCACGAACATGATCGAAGTCGGTGAGGAGACCGGCGACCTGGACACAATGTTGTACAAGATCGCCGACTTCTACGACGAGGAAGTGGACACCTTGGTGAAGTCGCTCATCTCGTTGTTGGAACCGATCATGATCGTGGTGCTCGGTGGCATCATTGGTTTTATCGTCATCGCCCTGTTCTTACCGTTGATTAAATTGCTCGAGGGTCTCAGCAAGTAAGCTTCACGAGGCGGCATCGGGGGCGGCCGAATGGAGGGTGCTGCCCCCCCGGCCTGAAGAATGAACAGCCAGGAGAACGAATCCATGCGAACGCATCATCTGTTGGACCGGTCGGGACGACGGGGTTTCACATTAATCGAGATCTTGGTGGTGATTGCAATCATGGCGGTGCTGATCAGTCTCACGACCGCCGCGGTGATGCGAGCCCGTGTCTCCGCTCTCAACACACAGAATCGTCACAACATTTCTCAGTTGGCGACGGCGATCGAGGCATTTCAAGCGAAGATGCAGGTGAATTACATCCCGAGTCGGATTGTGTTACGGAACAATTTGGCGACCTATAACATCGCGGATCCCGTTGAAAGTGCCTCCTTGCAATACTTGAAGCAGCTCTGGCCACGATTGCAAAACGTACTTTTTGTCCCGGGAGCGTCACGTGGGTGGTGTCCGGCCGACCCGTCGGCAGGGCCCGACAGCCGCTATGAGTTGGAGGGCGACCAATGTGTGGTGTTCTTTCTGGGTGGAATCCAACTGCTGGATCCGTCAACGAACACCATCTCGGTGCAAGGGTTTTCCAGCAATAAATCGAACCCGACGCTGTTGAACGGGAAATTCGACCCGCCGTTTATGGAGTTCCCTTCGACGCTACTCGCCTATCAGGGAACCCCGTCGGCGACTCGGTCAGGGATGTTTGCCTCGTTTTTGGATCCCTACGGCAGACCTTATCTCTACTTCAGCAGCCGAAGCTTTGGTCGTCGGCTGCGGCCAGCCGACGCGGGTTATGTGGCGGGCCGTGACGCGCCGTACGCGGCTCATCCAGGTTACTCCCGCTTGGATTGCGAGGGAATCGCTGATCCGGCCGTCCCGTTGTTTGACTCGACGGGTAAATTCTTCAACCGCGATGGATTTCAGATCTTCTCAGCGGGTTATGATCAAACGTTCGGGAACAACCTGGTACTGAGTGTCAGCCAACCGTATAACCCGCGGACGGGCGAACCGTTCAAGGCGCCATTTCATCCAGGGCACGACGATCTGACGAATTTCCATCCCACGATTCTCGGTGCGGGCCAGTGAGCTGAGGAGCGACCCAAAATGTTATGCCGTCGCAACCATTCGGATCGTCGAGGCGGGTTCACGCTGATCGAGTTGCTGACCGTGGTGGCCCTCATTGCCGTGTTGGGAGCCATCGCCGTGGGCACGTACTTTCGGGTGCGTAATGCCATGGAAGAAAGTGCGACGGAGGTCGTGTTAGCGAAGCTTCAGAGCCAATATGAGAGCCAGGTTCGTGCGGTAATGGACAATGTCTCGGACGATCGGAAGAACGGGAGGATCCCGGCGGTGGTGCTCAGCCTGGCCGACTCGGACCATGTGCGTGCGTCGGTGATTTGGGGCAAAATTCGCTTGAAGCAAGAGTTCCCGCAGAATTTTTGGGAGGCGGTGACCTGGCCGGCGCTGATGCAATCCGCCGGTTACCCGGTCGAGTCGCGTTATGCGGCGGAATTGAAATTCCCACCGGCCACCACCCCACGCGACCCCGCCACGATGTCGCCCGCCGAACAGTTCCTCGAATCGGCGGCAATGCTCTACCTGAGCCTGACACGAAGCCGGCGAGGTCAAACGGGATTCAACCCGACCGAGCACATTGGTGCCAACGCGGTCGGGAAAGTGGTCATCCCGATGACGACCACCGGCGTGCAACGAGAATTCAACGTGTTCCTCGACGCATGGGGTCAGCCGATCGGTTACATTCGTTGGCCCTTCGGTGGAGCTGCTTCGGATTTGAACCTGCCACCGCAGCTTCAGACGAATGCCCGGGGAGAACCGATCGACCCGCAGGATCCCGAGCGGACATTGCAGAGCCCGACCTGGGATCCTGGCCGAAGGAGCGAGTTCATGAATCGAGTGGGACATCCGCTGAATCCATATCCAGCCCCGCCGCTCAACCTGTCGGGCGTCATTATGTCAGCGGGGCGTGACAAAGAGTTGGGGGTGAGGTTGATGACGGGTCCGGCACCCGCAGGATATTTAGGCTATTTTCAGAATGATGGCACCGGAGCCGAGGATGATAACGTCTACGGTTATCGAGTAAAAGTCGGTCGGAGCAATCAATAATGAGTCTCCCTATCCCGCAGGCTCGTCGCGGCCTGACGATGATCGAACTGCTCGTGGTGATCGGGCTGATTTTGGCCTTGGCAACCTTGGCTTTGACGATCTCACCTCGTTTGGCTGAGGACCAACGGTCGGCCCGCACTGCCGACCTCATTACCGGGTGGTTGTTAGCCGCCAAGCAGCGTGCCTATCGCGATCAAGAAGCCCGAGGTATTCGGTTGGTCGTCCCGCCAACCGGAGGCCCGGAATGTCGAGAGCTGATGTACGTCGAGCGACCGGAAGACTACCGCGGCGGGTTGTTGCTCGTCCCGTCTCCCTTCGCCACGGGACCTGCCCCGATCCCCGGCCTGATGACCGTTCCTCCCGAGTTTGCCCATGCCACGGCATTCGTCGTCGGCAAAGACCTGACGAACGGCTTTCCAATCAATGAGAAAACGGTCGCCGAAGGTGATTTCCTCGTTCTGGACACGATGGAGCAACCACCTTATAACTCGCATCGAATCTATCATCTGAGCTACGTTCCTCCGGGCACCGCGGGCGCGCCGGCTGCCGGGGGAACACATCTTGTGTGTGCCTCCGTCGATGGATCGCATTTCAGCATCATCAATGGCGGTCTCCCCATCGTCAATCTGAACAACGATAAGTTCCGGTTCGTGCGTCAACCTCGGCCGTTGCAGGGTGAGCAGAATTTGCAGTTGCCACGGGACATGATCATCGACCTGCAATTGCCGCGGTCCGAAGGGGGGACCATCCTCCCGGGGCGGGAGTTGGTTCCTCCGCCACCGGATTGGCGGGATATCATCTTCTCGCCGCGCGGATCCTTGCAAGGAACAAATTCTCTCTCGGGAAAGGTTGTTCTGCGGATTCGCAACAGCACACGAGATGTTCGAGACGGCGATCAGACGTTCATCGTGATTTATACACGGTCCGGTGTCATCGCGGCACACCCAGTGAATCTGAATACCGACGCGATGGGAAACCTGCTGGACCCATACCTGTTCCTGCGCGACGGTCAAACGTCGGGGCTGTGACATGATCGTGAAGAACTCCGGACGAACACGGCTTGGCCTATCCCTGGCAGAGGTGCTGATCGCGATTTTCGTGGTGGGCATCGGCTTGCTCGCGGTGTTGACTCTCTTTCCCTTAGGCGCGATGAGTATGGCTCGAGCGATCAAGGACGATCGCACGGCGTCGCACAACCTGAACATGTCGGCAATGTGTCGCTGGGTCTGGAAGGACGAACTTGGGGTGCCGGGCACCCTCCGCGAGATGTACCCGGAGGTTCCGCCGGCCCCGCTGCCGGGAGCGTCTCTTCGCCTCGATCCGTTGCTGAACGCGATGGAAAATCCCAATTATCGGTGGAATCCGGATCTCGGGCCGGCTGGAGAGGTACCGCCTCCTTTCCAGAATCCGGCGTACGGTGTTCCGCCCGTTTTGGGAGCCTCGCGACCGAGGACGGGTCCAGGATCCGACCGGCCAAGCTATCCCGTGTTGGTGGACCCGATCGGTTGGAACAATGTGTTCAACCTGGGTCAGCCTCAGCAATTCTGGGTCGCTGGTCGGAACGACTGCATCCCCCGCCGCAGCCTTCGCCTCGTGGAATGGCAGCGGTCGAACGCGCCGGCAACGCAGGGTCTGTTTATCGTCGACTTGGATCTTCTTTATCCCGGTGCCAAGAGATTGATGCGGAATCGTTACCTGACCTTGATGGAAGACATTGGTTTCTTCCGCGACGGTACCCCCGAAGATTCGACGGGAACGGCGTCGGCAGGCACCCTGGGGACGGCAGGTAATGCCGCGAACCTCTCGCTGATGCGTGACCAGGTTCAGCGCGATGGGCGATACACCAGCGCGTTTCTACTCCGTCGCCCAAGAAACAACACCCCGACTGTTTTGGAACTAACAGTCATTGTCTTCAGCGGTCGCCCGGTCGATGCACCGGCCCAGGAATCGGCCTACGCCCTGCGCTTGGTCAAAGGCAGCACCCAGGCAGATCTTTTTTATGCCGGGCCGGATCGGCCACCGGTCTACAAGGGAACTTGGATCCTCGATGGAACGATGACTCGGATGGAGGGTGAAGGGCCGGTGTTTGACGATCAACCGCACGGCGTCTTTTATCGCGTGGTCAATGTTGAAGAAGACATCGAGGGGGGCAATTCGGTGCTGCGTCTGGAATTGCAGGAACCAGCGGAAGCCAGCACCTTTTACCCGGATGCGAGTCGGACACCCTATGGCATTGGCGTCGTGATGGCAGGAGTGGTGGAGGTGTTTCCGACCAAGACGCTGACGCCTAACAGTTGGCCAACGCCCTGATGTCAAGAGTCGGTTTGAATGGGTGACAGTCGTCACGGCGGGAAGAGTTCGAGCGAGTCGAATTGAGACTCAATAACGCTGTCGGCTGTCGAAATGTGGTGTTTGAGGAGCCACCCGGGACGGGGATACGGGTCATTCAAGCGAGCCGTCGTGGCGCAAGGCGGCTCCGGTTTCATCCTCCCAACCCGTGCCCGGGCCAACCATCGACGGAACGTGTGGGGGTTTGATCGATGAGACGCTCGTCTAGACCGCGACCGACGCGAGGCGGCTTCACGATCGTGGAGTTGCTGGTCGCCGCCGCGGTGTCGATCCTGTTGATGGTGATCGTGACCGAAGCGTTCAAGCGGGGCTTGGACATGTTCCGGCAACTGAAGGCAGCCGGCGACATGAACGAGCGACTGCGAACGACGGCTCGTTCCCTGCGCGATGATTTGGCCTCATTCCACTTTGAAGATGGGACCATCAGCGATCGACAATACTTGAGCGCGATCGACTTTCGCAGATCCGCGAACCTGAACTTGCCGCCCTTGGATGGATTTTTCCGCATTATTCAACAGATCGAACCCCTGAACCCTCCGGATCCAACTAACAATCCGGGAGGAGAGCCGTGCATCTTTGAAGGCACGGACACCGACGGGGTTCTGTACACCCGGGCGACACGGCAGGCGTTACATTTCACCGTTTTTCGACGTGAAACATCGCCGACGGTGAAGGCACCCGCCGACCCGGCATTCCTTTTTCGAGTGTTGGAGCCTCAGGGCGGAGTCGCTCATCCCGACGCGAATTTCCCCCGAGGATACATTGATCCGCCCGCGTTTCGTGAACCGGGAATTTTCGCCTCTCGTTGGGCAGAGGTCGCCTATTTTCTCATTCCGAATGGACGATCGGCGAACGGTACGCCGTTATTCAATCTTCACCGCCGCGTCAAACTGTTGTTGCCGCGTGGAGGAGGTTTTGCGGGGATTCCCTCAGGTCCGGTCCCGGTAGCTGGCGCACCGTATCAAGAGAATCCGGAAATCAGCGCCCGGACCCAGATTTCGCCACCGCTGGGCCGCTTCTACAACCGCGTGAGCGATGTCACCCAGCCGCGTTTTCGGATGGGAATGCGACCGGCCGCCGATGATGCGAACGACCCGAACTGTGCCGGCCTTTTCGCGTCACCGACGAGCAATTATCCGCGGCTCCAAGATGATTTGGGATTGTTGGATCCGCGTTCCGGCGATGATATCCTCATGCCCGACGTGATCTCGTTCGAGATCAAACCGACTTGGGACGCCGATGCGCCGGCGATTCAGCCGCGAAGGATTTACAGTATACCAGGGCTGGGGGTCGGACCGGGTTCTCCTTATCCGAACTCGGATTACCCGTTTGATTATTTGCCTCTTTCGCCGCAGAACTTGGCTCTGCGAAATCTGGGACTTCGTGTCTTCGATACGTGGTGCGCGCAAGCTGGTACGCCCTACGGCAATCCAAGACCGTCAGCGGGCCCGGGCGATCCAGGTGGCAGTGGCCCCGCGTGGAGCGACGAGTCCCCGACGCCATCTCCCTTGCAAACCGGCGCTCGGATTCCCCTGCGCATTCGAGTCAAAGCCCTGTTGATTCGCATGCGGATTTGGGATGCTAAGACGGAGCAAACGCGACAGATGACAGTGATTCTTGACGTTTGAAGCGAATTGCGGCTCATGCCGAGGGGAAAGAATTTCAAGAGATCATCCGTCGATCTGGAACCGCCCCGGGCCGACGAGTTTTGGAAATCTTCTTCGATCATGCAGGCGGGGAACGGAGGCTGAAGATGCCGCGCTATCCAACACAAACAACGACAAGAAGGCCAGCGGCAATTTTGCTAGTTGTCGTGGTATTGACAACCTTGTTCATGGTGGTGGGTTTGTGTTTTGTTCTCTATGCCGAGGCGCAGGCCACTTCGTCGCGCTATTATCGCGAGTCTAATCTGAATAGGAATGTGACGCCCGAAGATCTTTTTGGCTGGGCCTTGGGCCAACTGATTTATGATTGCCCCGATGACCATGGTGCCGACTCAGCGATTCGAGGCCACTCGCTGGCGCGGACGATGTACGGCTGGAACTATGATCGCGTTCCCGGTGCGAACGAGGTCGCCGGCATTGGAAATGTCGTCCCGTTCGGAGGACTCGGGCGACCCAGCACGGGGCCAGGAACCTATCAGAACCCATTCAACATTGATGACCGATTACTGATTAATTACACGCACTTTCCCGCCGATGGCTTTAAGCGCGACCCGGAACGAATCAATCCGGGGCCCTCTCCGACTGGGGGAGGATTGTATACCGGGGGATTCAACGCTCCTTACACCGCCGTCGATCTGAATAATGTTTATCTCGCCCAGGTGAGAGCGATGGATGAAAACACCGATGGGCCAATGAGTGCGGGGATGATGCAGGTGGTAACTCCGTCGTTCTGGCGTGGCGACATGGTGGACTTCCGGCACAATTGGCCCGCGCCCGCCCCCACTCTTCATCCGGGCAACCACGCCTGGACTGACCCAGCGACTCTGACGGGGCCTCTGGCGCACTTGAAATACAAGACGCTTCGACCACGCCCCGTCGATCAATTATTGCCGAGTGAGATCACCTATTTGAGCAGCTTGCCTCCCGCCGTGGCGGAGGCGCAAGTTCGAGCTTGGGCGACACCGGGTCCGAATCAACGATTGTTCCCGCTGCCAGAATCGGAGCTCGGCGATGTCCGAAATCTCCCCGGCCCCGGTCCAAATGACAGCGTTTGGATCGACCTCGGTTACCCGGTCACCTATCTGGAAAATTTGCAGCGAAAAGTGAAACCGCTGTTCGCGTTCCTGGTTGTCGATCTGGATGGCCGAGTCAATCTGAATGTCGCCGGGAACATCAAAGAGCAATCGACCGTGGGATTTGGCTACCACGGGTCGCAGCACGGTTTTGGACCCTGGGAGATTAACCCTCGGTATCTGATGCGTTCGACCGGGCCATACCCTCCCTTTTTGCCGACACCCGTGCCGGCGGGCGGTGATAGCAATGAGTACCTCGATTTGTTCCGGGGTAAGCTGACACCTCACGGGATCGCCGCTGGCCGTTATGGCGCCCGACCTGGGGCCCCGTGGGAGGGTCGTTATTGGGATCCGCCGAACACCCGACCGGCCGCTCCGCCGTGGATGCCGTACCCGAATGCCCCCGGGAACTTGTTCTCCAAACCCGGCCATCCGTCGGGAAACTATGCCTTGGTGAATTGGGATGGCTCGTCGGTGGTGCCTCCCTCGCCAACACCGCCGGCACCTTTGGCCAGCTACGGCCAGCCGTCGCTCGCGAGCATGGGGGGCGACTTTGCAGCAGGCTTAGGTTACTCGGCATTCCCGAGATACTCAGGAGATTACCGAGACGGGAGTGACGACGAGCGATTCAATCATCCTTCGTTGTTCAGTCCGTTTCGCCTGAACCATCACCCCGACCCGTGGACAGGCGTCATTCCCTCGAACGAACTCGATCGCTTGTTGCCGATCAGCGACATGCGCGGTTTGATAGCTTGGACCTGTCCTCAGCCGACACCGAGCAGCGGCGACCCGTTTCGAACATCGGCGGACATCCTAAAAACGGAATTAGCCCAGCTCTGGCCGACGCATATCCGCTTGTATCCGCGGTTGCGGAATCTGGTCACAACGCTCAGCATGGATTTGGACCGCGCGGGGGCCGCGCCCGGACAGGCGATGCTCCCATCATTGCCATTCGTGTCGCCCACGAGTGACAGTGTCTACATGCTGAACGGTTCCTTGCCGCCGGGGATGACACGGTATCCGCAGGGTCCGCCGACGTTCATGAACTCGCCGACGGACCCAGCTTCCAGCTTGCTCGTGCATCGAGTCGCGTCGGAAGGGACAGATCTTGGTGGCGATTTGCGCTACTTGCCCGGTGGCTCGGGAGTGCGGGGCGATTGGCGTTCGCGGTTAGCGGACATCGGCCGCGTCGACTTGAACCGTCCCTTGGAGGACTATCCGGTCATCACTCCGGCCGGAGATCGTCCGAATTGGTTAGATCCGGCGAATGTCATCAAACAGTGGCGAGCGACCCGCGATCGTGTGGTATTGGCCCGAGATGTTTTCGATCGCTTGCGGTTGGCAACGGGAGCTGCCGATCCCGCACGCTTCGCTCCTCCCGCCATGCCGAGCGACCCGGCCCAAACACCGCCCACCAACGACCCCGCGCACCCCTTGCGGCAACAGTTCGAGGCGTTGAGATACCTGGCGCAACTGGCCGTCAACATCGTCGATTTCATCGACAAGGACGACGTCATGACGGCATTTAATTTCCTTGGCGAGCAACTTCCTCCGGAGGGAAACCCGGGCGGACCGTTCCCCGCTTGCCCACCGTGGGGCTGGGTGTTCGGCACCGAGTTGCCGCGCTTGGTTGTGAATGAAGTGTATGCCCAGATTCAGAACCACCCGCAGGATAATTTCAATTCTCCGTTGGCTCCGAATCTCTCATTCCAGCCGGGTGGTATTTCGGACCCGGACACGCCGAATACCAAGATGGGACGACCGTTCAACACGACGATCCCGATCCCGCCGACAGCCCGGGCAACGTCGCCTTATCGGGTGAACTTCTTCATTGAGCTACACAATCCCCACAATCTCGACCCGAATTTGTCGGATAACGGAGCAGCCCGGCTGATGCTGAACCCGATGACCAACCCCACGCCGGGATTGCGGAGTATTTACAAGATCCTCATCCGCTCGCAGGTAGACCCAATTGCCACCCGCGCTCCCGACAACGTCATTGGGATGCCGCGGACGTCAGCACCGGCGCCCAATATCGATCTCGAGATCCAGGATTTCGTTCACGACGGCTTAGCTCCTCCTGCAACGGTTCCCGCGTTTGATCGCACCGTGGTCATGCCCGCGATCGGCGTGCCCTTGGCCGGGTGGGAAGGACATCCCTCGCCCAAGGATAGCAAGTACGGTTATCTTGGCGACACCACGGACGGTGATCCGAATAACGACGGCAACAATTGGCGGAATAACGGCTACGTCATCTTGGGGCCGTCGCGCACGGGGGCGCTTTGGCAATCCGAAGTACCTCATGATCGTGACCCCGACGGCGATGGCATTCCGATCACGCCGGACCAGGCTCCGATCCAACCAACCATCTCGGTCGCGGATCAGATCATTCCCGGAAGCCCGCCAAGTCGTCTGTGGACCGAGTTGCCGAACACGCTCGACCCAGGCTTGATCACCGGAGTGGGACTACCAAACTACGCTCCCTCGGTGTTTCTGCAACGACTCGCGTTTCCGCAGTTGCCACCCCAGCCTGACCCCACACGTGGTGATTACAATCCTTTCATCACGGTTGACTATGTGGAGAACATCCCGATCCACGATGCGGTGCTGTACGATTCGGTGAACCGCCGCGACGGGGCGATGGGTCGGTCGCAACGTCAGGCGCTGGAAGCACGATACTCCTATGGCCGACGGCAACCATTCAAGGCGGCTCGCGAAATCGGGCAAAGTTTCCCGCAGAGACAAGAGCCGAATCCGCCCCCCATCGACCGAATCCAACAAACGTTTTTCCGTCAGAATGGCCAAGCGGACTTCGCTCCGCCCGGACCTGCCGGGGCAGCGGCGGCGGGCACCACACTTGATCCGTTCACCTGGTTGGTGCACTACGATCGGCCCATCGTCAATTCGTTCGATCTCCTCCATGTGACGCCACTGAAGCCTCACGAATTGACGCAGGAGTTCATGAACCCGAACGCTCCGGCCGCGCAGCGACCCGCGTGGCACCAGACGCCGTGGCGGGCTCCGGAAGCTCGATTGTACCGCGCTTTGGAACTGTTGAGCGCTGGTCCCTTCATGGCCGGCGTCCCCATCGGCGGACGGGTTCCCGGGAAGATCAACATCAACACGATGATGGACGTTGAAGTGTTCCGGGCCCTGTGCGATGCCCTTCAACCCAACCCTGCATCGCCGGGTGCCGTTCGCCATCATTTCAGCCAAGCGGACGTGGAGGTAGCTTGGTCCATCATCAACAGCAACAGGCCGTACACAGGACTCGCCATCCCGTGGATGGGCACGGGGCCGAATGTCGACAATCAATATCTCGCTCCGCCGCCGTACGGGCAAACTCCTCCGGCAGGTTGGGGCAACGGACCGAACCGAACGATGTTGCGGCAAGGGAGCCACGTCCATCAAGGCTTCCTGGCCTTGCCTGACCCGAATCAGCATCCCTTCAACACCGAAGAACTGCTGAAGAAGATCATGGCCAACGTGACCACTCGGAGCAATGTCTTTGCGGTGTACATCACAACGGGGTTCTTTGAGGTCCGTCGGCCCCCAGCGCCGGGCGACCCCGAAGGCGACACCTTCTTCCCAGTCAAACTTGGGCGTGAAGTCAACCCGAATTTGAGGCACAAGTTCTTCGCCATTGTTGACCGAACCAATTTAACCCTGGACTTGAACAACCCGCGGCGGCAGGGCCGTCGGCCGATCTTCTTCCCATTGCATCCTGTCAACTCGGCAGCGCCCGTGGGGTTGCAGGAGCCGTACCACATCATGGCCGGTTCGGCCGGTCCAAGCACACCCGCGGTCGAGAGTTTCGTCCCGGCGTCCGCCGTGGAGCCAGCACCCGGTAGCGGCGTGCAACTCGTCCTGCGTGACACCATCGACCACTATGGACGGGAATTCTCCGACAATCCCGCCAATCGAACGGGAGAGACAGCAAGTATCCGTCCGGGCCAGATTCTTTTCCTCGATGTTGGTGAACGTCAAGAGTATGTCCGCGTCGAGAGTATTTCCCCTGACCCGGTCAATCCAACCCGCAGTCGGATCACCTTCTACGCTATCGCCGAACCCACGGCGACGGCTCCCAGGATCCCGTTCCGGTTCCATCATGCTCGGGGAGCACCGATCTGCACGTTACAGATCGGCAACCCGGGGCCACAGCCGCTGCCGCTGCAATATGATCAATCGCCCTACTCCGACACGGTCGTTCCTTTCCGGACCATTTTGCGGTGAGACCGCGGTCGAGCGGAATCAAAGAGCCTCGGCTTCGTCGAGCGAGTCGTATGCTCGTTTCTCGACGCCGAGGCTCATGCGTTGTGGAGAGGGAGAAAACAAACTTCTTGGCGTTTACGGAGCCTCGGGCCCGATCGATTTCGCCGTCAACATTTCGATCTTGCCGGCTCGGCCAAGGGCGAACTGGAATTTGGCGGGGATAGTGCACGCCGCACCGAATCGTCCGTCAGGGGATAAAGCAAGAAAAGCGACACTGGCGGGGTGCACTCCCCGACGAACGGCGGTGGCGTTGACACGCTTCACCGCCAATTCACACGCTTCCTGGGGCGATTTTCCTGCCCGCATCTGTTCGACGATGTAGAAACTGCCGGCAATGCGAATGATCTCCTCTCCGACCCCGGTCGCCCCGGCGGCCCCGGCAGTGTCATCGACGTACAAACCATGGCCAATGAGCGGCGAATCGCCCACTCGACCCGGGAGCTTAAAGGCCAGGCCCGAAGTTGTGCAAACGCCCCCGAGATGTCCTTTTTGATCCAGCGCCAGGACGGTCACAGTGTCGTGGTTGTCTGGCCCGCCCCGGGGAACGGTCGGGATCGCCTCTTTGGGTTGCCGACGAGCCCAGGCAGCAACGCTCTCGGGTGTGTGCAAGGAGGCCAACGGAAAACCGCTTTGCAGGGCAAACCAGCGTGCTCCCTCACCGACGAGCAGGACATGTGGCGTTTTCTCCATGACTTTCCGCGCCACATCCGCCGGATGCCGGATGTTTTCCAGCCCTGCGACGGCACCACAGGCCAAGGTGCGGCCATCCATGACGCAGGCGTCCAGCGAGACGGTGCCGATCGAGTTAGCGATGCCACCGAATCCGACCGAATCGACCCGAGGATCATCTTCGACGGCTTTTGCGCCGGCGAGGGCGGCATCCAGCGCCGAAGTCCCTTGGTTCAAAAGGGGATAAGCGGTTTCGACGGCGATTTTGCCGAAAGGCCAGGTCGCGATCACAACAGGCTCGGTCATGGCATCGTCTCAAAACGGGAGAAAGGTGCGTGCTGCCTATTGTGCAAGAGGAACGATGGGTGACCAGAGCGAAAGCGTACAACCGTCAAAGTTGAGCTGAAGGCTGAGTTTCTGGCAGCCCGATGTTGGAAGAGGGGTTGCACCTTCTTGCCAAACGTGGGTCGAATAGTTAAGTTGGGCAAGAATCATCCAGATGGTCCCCGGATGGGCAACGGATGGCTCGCCACGGCGGTACGGCAAGTTTCGGGGGACTGCCGTCTTCTGGAGGTGGTTGGATGCTCCGCGTGGGCCGGTACCTATTCAAACGCGCGGAGACTGCCGACGAATTCGAGCAGATCCATCGGTTGAACTACAGGACCTTTGTGCGGGAGATTCGCCAGCACGAGGACAACGGACGGGGTGTGCTCGTCGATAAGTATCACGACCGAAACATCTACTTCATCGCGCTGCGCGAGGGCAAACTGGTCGGCATGATCAGCGTCCACGACCAGCCGCCCTTCTCGGTCGAGTCTCGACTTTCGGACCCATCGATCCTTCGGCAGCCCGGGATGCGGATTCTGGAAGTCCGTTTGTTGGCCATTGAACCGGGCGAGCGAAAGACCGTCGTGTTAGCCGGTATCATTTATTCCATGAATGAGTTCGCGCGAGCGAAAGGATACACGCATTACGTCATTTCGGGGGTGACAGATCAACTGCCACTTTATAAACATATTGGTTTCGAGGCGTTAGGGCCGGCCGTTGGAGATGCCGCGGCTCGTTTCGTTCCAATGATGACCACTCTCGAACGGGTGGAGACTCAGATGAAGCGATCAAAGACGCTCTGGCAACGACGGTTAGCTCGGGAGGCGGCCCCGGCGAGCGAACCGGTCTCGCTCTTGCCGGGCCCGGTTCCGCTTGCTCCAGCCGTGCAAGCGGCCCTTCACGAGCCTCCGTTGTATCACCGCAGCACGGAATTCGTTCATTTGTTTGAGCATGTTCGCGGCACGTTGAGCCGCCTCACCAATGCTCGCGCCGTGGGGATGACCGTTGGGAGCGGCACCCTGGCCAACGAAATCATCGCCGCGACCATCGCCGCCGACGCTTGCGCGGACGCAGGCTTGATCCTGGTCAATGGTGAATTCGGCCGACGGATCCTCAAACAAGCCTTTCGCTTCGGGTTGCGCCCTCGTGTCCTCGAATGGCCCTGGGGACAGCCGTGGGATCTCGACCAAATCGCCACGACCCTCGATGACCTTCCCCCCGGTGGATGGGTCTGGGGCGTCCATCAAGAATCCAGCACGGGGGTTCTCAACGATTTACCTGGGTTGGTCCGCATCGCGCGCAATCGAAACATCCGCGTCTGTTGCGACTGTGTCAGCAGCTTGGGGGCGGTTCCTTTGGACCTGAGCGGAGTCTATCTTGCCAGTGGCGCCACGGGGAAAGCTCTGAGTTCTGTGGCTGGCTTGGCCCTCGTCTTCGCGGATCCTGCCCGACTCGCCCACCTGAACACCGACCGCATCCCATCGTACCTCGATTTGCCCGCGACGTTGGCAAGCGTCGGCCCGAGGTACACGGTGCCCTCGGGGCTGTTGCGTGCTTTGGCGGTCGCCCTAGAAGTCTACGAAACGCCCGAAAAGGCTCAGGCTCGGTACGATCATTACGCGTCCCTGGGCCGATACGTCCGCGAACGACTGCAGGCCCTGGGGCTGCCACCACTCGCGCCGGAGGCCGTCGCCAGCCCGGTCATTACCAGCTTCTACCCGCCTGGCCGAGAATCCGCTCTCGATTTCGTCAGCCGTTGTGAGACCTGGGGGTTCCTCATCGGCGGTCAAAGCAGCTATCTGGCAGAACAACGGGTCGTGCAAATCGCCAACATGGGAGCTATCTTACGCTCCGATCTCGATCGTCTCTTTGACCGGCTACAGAACTGGTTGGAGCGCCCATCTTTGAATTATCGCGTCGTTTAGCCGCAATATTTGCCGCGACCATCATCCTTCTCTCATTTCTTCACAATACCTTCCCCTGTGTTCTCATCGTTGATTGTCAAGTTGGCTCAAGCTTGACGCCGATACCGACTATGCGCCTTGAAACGATTGTATCGGCCGCTTGGGTGAGACATGAGCGTGACACGAAGGCTGCTGCTGTTGGGAGTTGTCCTCGCGATGAGCTTCGCAGGCGGCTGTACTCGGCGTTTTTTCCGCCAATATGCCGACCGCGACGTCGAAAAAGTGCTGACGGAGAAAAACGTTTTCGAGCCGTGGCGAATCGAGCATTGGCATGTGTATCCCGACCCACGGGCCCGATTCGCCGACCCAAGCAATCCCGATCGCCCGCCCATGCCACCGGATGACCCGGCGGCCCAGTACCTTTCGCCGAATCCTCAACGCCCCGGACGTTCGGGGGTGGCCTACCTCGAGGGTACCGGTTATCTTGATTTGCTCGCCGCTTGGGATGCAATGAACCGCGCTCAGCCAACGCCCGAACTATCCCCCGTTCGAGCCGACACAAACAGCAACACAACCAGCACCCCTCCCCCGGATGCCCCGCCCGGCACGCCCGAGCATCCCTACCTCATCACGCTCGAACAGTGTTGTGAATTGGGTCTGATCAACAGCCGCGACTTTCAGGATCAGCGTGAAAATCTCTACCTCACCGCCTTGCCGGTGACGCTCCAACGATTTTCATTCGCCGCTCAACTTTTCGCGTTGGGCAATGCGAATTTTCAAAATGGCGGGGCCGCAACGGCTGCTCCCGGCCAGCGCTGGACGGGAAGTGCCTCGGGGGGCGTCGAAAAACTCTTCCCCACCGGAGCCTCGTTGCTGGCCCAACTCGCGAATCGTTTTGTCTTCGACTTGACCAACGGCACGCCGACGCTCAGCATTAGCAATCTCACGCTGAACCTGGCGCAACCCCTCCTGCGAGGGGGCGGTCGAGCCGTCACTCTCGAGCCGCTGACTCAAGCCGAACGCAACCTGCTCTACCAAATCCGAGCCTATGCTCGATTCCGCAAGCAATTCTTCGTTCAGATCGCTGCCGGAGGCGGTGGGGGCGGTGCGGGGGCTGCCTTGCTCGATCCCGCCCTGGGCGCATTAGCCACGGCTTTCGGACCCACCACTGGCTACCTTCCCACGGTTCGATTGGTGGCCAATCTGGAGATCGACCGCGAAAATGTTCGCCGGTTGACGCAATACGTCCGCTTGTTCGAAGCCCTTGCCGAGGGTGGTGAACTCTCCCAACTCCAAGTTGACACGTTGCGGCAAAGCTTACTTCAGGGCCAAGCCACTGTCCTTCAAGACGAGTTACAGTTGCGCAACTCGCTGGATTCCTTCAAGGTGCAACTGGGCATGCCTCCCAACACCCACATCGAGCTGAATCTGGCTCCCATCGCCCCTCTCCAAGAGCAGTTTCGACGAATTCAGAAGCCGATCGACGAGTATCAAGAGTTAGCCGAAGATCTGCGCGATGCCGACCCCAACCCAAACGCGCCTCGACGCTACCGGTCCCCGGAGGACGCGCCCAAGTTGCGCGAGCGATTCCGCAAACTCGCTCTTGAGACAGAGTTAGTGCAAGGAACGCCCTTCCGTGAGCGCATCCAGCGCCTTTGGGGTTTATGGGAAAAGCTGTCCGACGAGCAGATCGACGCCCGCTTGAACGAGATTCGGCGGCAGCGTCGGCAGCTGCTCGATGAGCGAACGCAAGCGGAGGGCGACGAAAGCCGTTTCCGTGAGGTCAATCAGCGGCTCGCGTTGGTCGAATCGGAATCGCGAGTCGGGACTTTCGAGAAAGCCTTGCGAGAGTACGAGAAACAACCGTGGAAGCAGATCGCCGACCCGCAAACCGCATCGACGCGGCAGAACGCGCTGTACAACATCGTGGCCGATAGCTTCGAGTTGCTGTTCATTGAAGCACGGAACGAACGATTTGCGATCGTGCAGAGGCAATGGCCCGAACTGCCGCGCATTTGCGTGGACGGAGTGGATTTGATCAATTCCCCGTTGGAGGTGGCCTATGCCAAAGCGTCGCAACAAGCGTTGCTGAATCGTCTTGATTTGATGAATGCGCGAGCGGAGCTGGTTGACCGTTGGCGACAAATCGCCGTTCGAGCGAATGCCCTGTTCGGCGTGCTGGATATCGGTTACTCTTTGGACAGTGCCACGCCGACGTTGCCCGCCCAGCCGCTGAACTTCGACTCCTCGCGGACCACGCAGCGATTGACGATCAACGGTCAATTGCCTCTGGTGCGTCGGATCGAGAGAAACAGTTACCGAACGGCCCTGATCAATTTTCAACGAGAACGCCGGGCGTTGCAGTTACAGGAGGATTCGATCGTGAATTCGATCCGCCAGGACTTGCGACAGTTGCGAGTGCTGGCGGAGACGTATAAGATTCAACAGCAACAAGTGGCCCTGGCCTACAATAATGTGGAGCAGGCCCTGGAAGCCTTCCGCCAACCGGCGACCCCGACGGGAACGCCCGGTCCCCCCGGTGCGGGTAGTGGTCAAGCTGGAACGGCCGCTGCCCTGACGCAACAGATACAGAGTGCCCAAGCGAGTCTCAACCGTGCGCAGATTCAGATGTACCAAATATGGATCAACTACCTGACACTGCGCATGCGCTTGTTCCTGAACCTGGAGTTGATGCCGCTGGATGCCCGTGGAGTCTGGATCGATGACCATGCTTACGAATGCGACACAAACTCGGCCCCACGATCCGATGCGCCCGCCGTGCCCACCACGCCGCCGGATTCCATCGACCGTTTGTCCCCACCGATCATCCCTGAGCCATCGCTCCGGTAAAATCCGCTGGGCCATCCTGCTTGTCCTCGCGGGCGTCGCTTTCACGGGAGGAGCCATCTACTATTTCGGCAGCGAACTCTTTCTGAGCAACGAGCGCGAGGATCTCCTCTACCACACCGTCAAGGAAGAAGCCCTTGAAGTGACCGTCGTCGAGCGCGGGACGCTCGAAGCCGCTCGCAACGACGACATCGTTTGTTTGGTAAAAGCCAGTGGTCGTGGCAGCACTGCCGCCACCACGATCCGGTGGGTCATTGATGACGGCACCCAAGTGAAAAAGGGCGATAAGGTCATTGAACTGGATCGCTCTGGCTTGGAAGATCAGAAGCTCGCTCAGCAAATCGCCGTCGAAAAAGCCAAAGCCGCCGTCATCAAAGCCGAAGGCGATCTGCAAACCGTCATCAGTCAGAACGATAGCGACGAACTCGATGCCCAGGCCAAGCTCGACGTCGCTAAGCTCGATCTCGAGAAGTACATCTTCGACAAGGACGGGAAAGGCGGCGAGTACCTTCGCGACCTGAACAAGATTCTCGGTGACCTCAAAGAAGCCGAATCGAATGTCGAGATGTGGCGCGAACGGGCTTCTTGGACGCGCCGCATGTTCGAGAAGAAATTCAAAACCATCAACGAAGTCGAAGCCGATGAGGCCAAGCTAAAAAGTGCCGAATTGGCCGTTCGTAAACTTAAAGATGAATTGACCGTCCTGAAAGATTTCATGTATCGGCGGAATGTCGTTGACCTGGAAAGCAAAGTCAAACTTGCGGAAGAGGCTCTGAAACGCGTCCGCATCCAGCGGCAGGCCAAAGAAGCGACCGCTCGCAGCGAACTCGAGACGGCCAAAAAAACGCTCGAACAGGAAGAAGCCAAGCTCAAAGATATCGAAGAGCAACTCAGCCACTGCACGATGTATGCCCCGAAAGATGGCATGGTCGTCTATTTCGTCGATGAGCGCTCCCGGGGTGGTTTCGGCGCTCAATCCTCGGTGATCGCGCAAGGTGAGCCTGTCCGGGAAGGTCAGAAGTTGATCCGCATTCCTGATCTCTCCAGCATGTTGGTGAACACTCGTGTCCACGAGGCGATGGTGTCACGGATTCGACCAGGAATGAAAGTGGGTGTGCGCGTTGATGCGTTACGTGATCGCATTCTGAAGGGCAGCGTGAAATCGGTGGCAACCATCGCCATCCAACTCGACTGGCGTTCCGCTGGCGACGTGAAAATGTACCAAACGATCGTGTCGATCGACGAGACGGTGCCCGGGCTGAAACCGGGAATGTCCGCTGAAGTCACGATCCATGTGGACGCCACGGACAAGCCGGTGCCAACTGTCCCCGTGCAGGCAATCGTTGGTGGGCCGGAGATGGGAGCAAAACGGACGGTGTTTGTCAAAGGTCCGAACGGACAGCCGGTGGAGCGAGAAGTCGAGATCGGCTTGACAAACGACAAGGTGGCGGAAATTCGCAGCGGGCTGAAAGCCGGTGAAGAAGTCGTCCTGAATCCGAAAGTCCTCGTCGGTGACCGATTGAAGACACGTCAGCCCGTTGAGGGAGCACCCTCAGGTGCACCGACCAACGGTGCGACACCGGGGACTCCGGGCAGTGCCAGTGGAGACAAGCCTGCCGCAGCCGCCAATGGAACGGGCACCCCTTCAGCCCCGGGCGCTACTCCCAGTGCGGGCGGACCAGGCGGCGCTTCGGGTCCGATGGCGGGCGGTGGAGCCCCTGGCGGTCGCCGCGGTGGCTTCAACCCGGCCATGCTCAATGACCCCGAGGTCAAAAAGATGTTGGCCCAGGACCCGCGCGTTCAGGCCATCATGAAGGAGCAGGGTGTGGACGACGTCGGCAAGATCGACTGGACGAAAGTTCGCATCCCGGGCCGGGGTGCCGGAGGTGCCGGGGGTGGACCTCCGGCGGGTGCCCCTCAAGGTGGCAGCCCTCCCCCCATGCCCTGAACCGTGTGTTCCAAACCGTTGGCTCAGCGAATCGTCCCGATCCATACTTCCTGGTCGGGCGGTTCGTTTTTCGCGAGGTCGTCATTCACATGACCGTGATGGCCCAGGTCATCGACCTGTATAAAAACTATTACCTCGGGTCCGTTGTCGTTGAGGTCCTCAAAGGATTGAACCTCTCCTTCGACGAAGGCGATTTCGTCGCTCTCATGGGCCCGTCAGGATCGGGCAAGTCCACGTTGCTCAACTTGCTCGGCTGCCTCGATCGACCGACTCGCGGGCAGTACATCCTCGGGGGACGCGATGTCTCCACCCTCTCCGACGACGCGCTGTCCCAGATTCGGAGTAAGTACCTGGGCTTCATCTTCCAGTCCTACAATTTGCTGCCGCAATATACCGTCATCGAGAACATCGAAGTGCCTTTGCTCTATCAAGGCGTCCGGTTGAATGACAAAACTCGACGCCGCTGCATCGAACTGGCGGAAATGGTGGGGTTGGGCGATCGGCTCGATCATCGCCCGATGCAGCTTTCCGGTGGCCAGCAACAGCGGGTTGCCATCGCGCGCTCGTTGGTCAACGATCCACACGTCATCCTGGCTGACGAGCCGACCGGAAATCTCGATTCCAAGACCAGCGACGAAATCATGCGCATGTTGCGTCGCCTCAACGACTCCGGCAAGACGATTATCATGGTGACGCACGAAAACGATATTGCTCAGTGGGCGCGGCGAATCATTCGGCTGCGTGACGGCCGAGTCGAATCGGATGTACGCAATGATACTCTGGTGGTCGCCTGATGATCCTGAATGTCACCAAATTCTCGCGCAACCTCATCCTGGCGATTCGCAGCCTGTGGCTACACAAGCTGCGTTCTGTCCTCTCCGTGCTGGGCATCGTCATCGCGAACATCGCTGTCATGGTGTTGTTGGCCTTCGGCGAGGGAACGAAAAAACAGGCTCTCGACGCCATCCGCCGCCAAGGCGCCACCAATGTCATCGTTCGCTCCGTGAAACCCAGTGATGCCGCCCCCTCGGGTGTCCGAAGTTTCATCCTGGAATATGGCTTGAAAAATCGAGACTACGAACAGTTCCTGACCATTCCCGGCATCTCCAAGGCGGTGCGCATGCGAATTGCCGACCCGTTTGAGGTCCGGCGGGCCGACAAAGTCTTTCGCGCGCGGATCGTCGGGACCACCCCCGAGTATGCCGAAGTGAACAAACTCGTCGTGGCAACCGGTCGATTCCTGAACGAGCAAGACGATTATTACATGGAAAACGTCTGTGTGTTGGGAGCGGGAGTCGCCGACTACATGTTCCCGTTTGAAGATCCGATCGGGCAAGCGGTCAACCTCTCGGGGACGCAAAGCTCGATGTTCTATCGCGTCGTCGGCGTGTGCCATCCTCGCATGGCGTCGGGCAGTCCCGGCGGGAGTCAGGCCGGTGAAATCTTTGACAACGACGTCTACATTCCGTTGAGCACCTTCAATGCCCGGTTCGGAGAGGCCATTGTCATCCGCCAATCCGGCTCATTCTCGGGTGAGAAGATCCAACTGCATCAAATTACCTTGACCGTCGATGCGTCGGTCGATGATCGGGCCGGTCGGGAGAAGGTTCGCGCCACTGGCAACCTGGTCCGCGAGATCGTCGAGAAAAACCACGCCCCCAAAAAAGATTTTGAAGTCATCGTACCTCTGGACAAGCTCGAAGACGCCGAACAGATGCAAAACCTACTCACGGGGTTGTTGGGACTGATCGCGGGGATTTCGCTGGTGGTCGGTGGCATCGGTATCATGAACATCATGCTGGCCACCGTGACGGAGCGAACGCGCGAAATCGGCATCCGTCGCGCCCTCGGGGCCAAACGTCGCGATATCATCATGCAATTCCTCATCGAAGCGATTCTTCAGACCTTCATTGGCGGGTTGATCGGTGTCTTTGTCGGCATTATCGTGATCTTCGCCGCCCCTCCGATCATCCTCTGGGCTTTCGGCAAAGACTTGCTCGCCGTCCTGCTGCTTTGGCCGATCGCTTTGTCGCTCGCGGTTTCCACGATCGTCGGGGTTCTGGCCGGTGCCTATCCCGCGTGGCGGGCCGCCCAGCTTGACCCAATCGAAGCTCTCCGGCACACCTGATCCACGGCTTCGAGATTTTCACCCCAAGGCGCGGCGACCAACCCCAAGCGTCGGCTCGCCCCAAATCATATCATTCCCAAAGAGGGATTTCCGCCCAGATGCCCTTTCCGGCGAGCAGAGGCACTCCTCTGCCATGGA
>CAKZUU010000262.1 GCA_937922175.1 uncultured Gemmataceae bacterium | reverse complement strand
GGGAAGTCGTCGTGTGTTGTCGCACGGATTGTTGAGGCCCAACTTGGGTGAACGCGAATTCGCCGAGATGGAGCGGCAAGTCAAAGAATTGAAAATCGAAGCCTGGAAAATGTACACCGGAGCGGAGCTCGGCGAAAAAGCTTGGTCCATGGATGATGAAAAAGTCGCCTATCCGTTCTGGGAGCGCACGAAGAAACTCGGGATCAAGAACTGTTGCGTTCACAAGGGTCTGCCGTTGGGAGCGTTCAACGAAAAAGCTTGTACGCCGCACGATCTGGAAAAAGCCGCTAAGGACTGGCCGGATCTCAACTTCATTGTGTATCACTCGGGCTTTCGTGGAACGTTCTGGTTCGGGCAGGGCACCGGCGAGAAGATTGTCGACAAAAATCTCAATGACCCTCAGGAGATCCCCTGGATCAGCGACATTTTTCGCATTTTGAAGCGGAACCCCGACATCAAAAACATTTACTTCGAGCTCGGCAGCACTTTCGCGCAACTGTCGAGTTCAAATCCGGAACGTTGCTGCCACATGTTGGGGCAAATGATTCAAACCGCCGGTGCCGACCATATCCTTTGGGGGACAGATAGCATCTGGAACGGCAGTCCACAGAGTCAGATCGAGCGCTTACGCCGGCTGAAAATGCCGGAGCGTCTGATTGAAAAGTACAAATATCCCACGTTAACCGATGACATCAAAAATCAAATCCTCGGGCTGAACGCCGCCAAATTGTTCGGCGTCGATGTGAATGAGGCGCGACGAGCCATCCGTGCCGACAAGTTAACTCGGATCAAGGACGAATACCGTCGCGACCCGTCGCCGAGCCACACTCAGTACGGCTGGGTCTGGATCGGCGACGGGACACCGACGGTTCCAATCGGCCCGGGCTGAATTGCAAGCCTTGGCGCCACCCTTTAACGATCGACGACTTTGAGCTGATCGGCATCGGTCACGACGATTTGCGGTTGGTCACGAAACTTCGACACCTCGCCGGTGACCCGAACCGTCTTGTTGAAATAGTACCGCCGCGGATCATCGATCCCGGCTTGCTTCAGTTTGTCTCCTGCCTTATCCGTTTCGATCACAATGACGAAATTCTTCTCGTCGTTGCGATTCCGCTCAGAGTTCAGAAAGACACGCCGCCCGGACGATCCCGTGGCCTGAACTTTGAACTCGACGGTGACTTTCTCGCCGACTTTGGTGCGCGCTTCACGCGGTGTCACGGCACCGTCTCCAGCAGGCTTCTCGATCTTCTCGTCGCTTGGTTGCAGGGCACTGAGCGGCACCTTGTGCTGAAAGGCGATCTGGCCCTCTTCATCTCGAACTTGCAAGCGGATCAGGGGGTCCGGCCTGGTCCAATCAATTTCCACCATGCCGAAATGATTGCCCCAACTCATCGTCGCGACGCGATGTCGATTGCGTTCCGGCGGGCGATACTCATCAGCCGCTTGCGTGAGGCCACTCGACGTCAAATCGTACACCGGATAGCCAATGCCTGCGTCCATGGCGGAGAGATCGGCCAGGTGTCGGTCCCCGCTCAGGAAAATCACTCCCGCAGCGCGGGTGCGTCGGAGGAGTTGAAACAGCCGCTCACGCTCATGAGGGATCATGGCCCAGCGCTCAAAGATATGGTCCTCACTGATCACTTGGATGCCGCTGCAAATCAATCGAACCTCCGCTGGCTCACGTAGTCGTTCCTCGAGCCAGTGCCACTGCTCTTCTCCGAGAAAAGTCGCTTTGGGGTCGTTCGTCACAAGATACGGTTCAGCCCGCGGATACCGAGGATCACTGCCCCGAGGCCCCTTCGTGAGGGGCTCGGTGCGATTGTACCGCCCGTCGAGCAAGATGATTTGCACTCGTTTTCCCGTTGGACCGAAAATCTTCGCGTCGTATATCCCCGACCGCTTCCACCGAGGTGAGTCGTTGGGTTCCCCGAAGAAATTCAGGAATTGCCGTTTCGATTCCTCCTTTTGGGCGTATCCGGCGCCGGCGTCGTTGAGCCCATAATCGTGATCGTCCCAGATCCCCAGGACAGGGCAGAGTTCCCGCAGTTTACGGAATCCAGGTTGCGCCCCGAGCTTGGCCCACGCCTCCGACATGACAGTGTCTTTGGGTACGTCGGCGTAAATGGCATCGCCGATCAGCAGGAACAGATCCGGCTTCGCCTCCACGATCCGGTCCCAGATCGGTTGCGGTTTGTCCTGGTGAACACATGAGCCGAACGCAATCCGCGAGACGGTCTTGCCTTCCTCCGCGATGCTTGTGATGGGAAGGAATAGCCCGATCAATAAGAATAGCTGTCGCATGTCGGCACCTCGCCCTTATTTGCCTCTCATTTCGATCATTGAAAAAAGGAAGCGAGAATCGGCAATGCAACCTCGCGGTCTTCACCCGTTTTTCTCATGGGCACGACCGAAGGCAACGTGCTGGGCGGGAAGTGCATCGGTTGACGGTTCGATCTGAGATTCTTAGGCTGGAATGCGACCTGCCTTGCCTCTCCGGGAGTCTCGCACCATGTCGTTGTTGCGTGTTGTCGTGGCCGTCTCCATGTTAGCCGTCTCGGTCGCGAATGCTGAAACTCCCCTGTCCCGCGTGATGTCCGAAGGGCAATCGACCGGAGATCGGCGCTTGAATCGCCTCATCACGCTCAATGATTATTTTCCTTTTCAACCCCCGAAATCGCGGGAAGCATGGGAGAAAAGGCGCGAGGAGTTGCGACGACAATTATTGGTCGCCCTCGGATTGTGGCCACTGCCCGAAAAGGCACCGTTGAACTCAGTCATCCATGGGCGGATCGATCGAGACGACTACACGGTGGAGAAAGTGTTTTTCGCCAGTCTACCGGGGCATTACGTGAGTGGAAATCTGTATCGGCCGAAGAACGTCTCGGGCAAAAGACCGGGCGTGCTGTGCCCTCATGGTCATTGGGCCAACGGACGATTTTTTGATGCCGGAGAGGCAGCGGCGAGGAAGCAGATTGAAATCGGCGCTGAGAAGCGTCTGGAGGGTGCTCGCTATCCGTTGCAAGCTCGCTGTGCGATGCTCGCGCGGATGGGCTGCGTTGTTTTTCATTACGACATGGTGGGAGTGGCCGACAGTCAACAAATCGGGCACACGGCAGGTTTCACGGCAGAGAAGGACGAGCGGCTGAAGGTGGAGACAGAGCTGTGGCAACAGAATTTCATGGGATTGCAGACGTGGAACAGCATTCGCGCTTTAGATTTTCTCATCTCGCTGCCGGACGTTGATGCTCACCGCATTGGTGTGACCGGGGCCAGCGGGGGAGGGACGCAAACGTTCATCCTCTGCGCGTTGGATGATCGACCCGCGGTGGCATTTCCGGCTGTCATGGTCTCAACTTCGATGCAGGGCGGGTGCATTTGTGAAAACGCTTCGTATTTACGACTCGGCACGGGCAATGTCGAAATCGCCGGGCTGTTTGCACCCAAACCCTTGGGGATGACCGCCGCGAACGATTGGACTCGCGAGATGGAAACCAAAGGACTTCCGGAACTTCAAGCCTTGTATCGTTTGTACGACGCCGAACAGTTCGTGATGGCGAAATACTATCCATTCGAGCACAACTACAATCAGATCAGCCGGGAGTTGATGTACAGTTGGTTCAACAAACATCTCCGTTTGGGTTATCCCGAACCGGTGGAGGAAAAGCCGTTTGAGCCGATTCCACCACGGGAGCTTTCCGTCTATGATGCGGAGCATCCACGTCCCAAGGATGCGACTGGCGCGGATGGTGTCCGCCGCTGGTTCCGTGAACAGGCCGAAAAGAATTTGATGGCGGTCGCACCGACCAATCACGACGCGCTTTCGCGATTTCGTGAGGTGGTCGGCACCGCCTTGCGCGTCATGCTGGGAAGTCCGCCCAAAGGTGAAGACGTGTCCGTGGTGCATGAATCTCAGCCGGTGACGCGCGACGATGTCGTCATCCGCCGAATGATTCTGGGATCGAAGGAGGGTCCGGAGCGGATTCCTGTCGTTGCCCTTCGGCCGAACAACAACGGTCCCATCCGCGGCACGGTGATTTGGGTCAATCCCGAAGGGAAGGTCAACCTCTTTGAGGGTGATCGCTTGGCATCGCCGGCCAAAGCGCTCATCCAGCGGAATTTCGTCGTCCTCAGTCCGGACGTCTTGGGGGTTGGGGAACAATCGCCCGTCAAGCGGGTGATCGATCAACGATTTGTGGGCTACACGCTGGGCTACAACCGGCCGATCCTCGCGGAACAAGCACGTGACCTCATGTTCGTGGCGGCCTTTGCCTCAAAAACTTGTCCCCCCGCAGCGGTCCATCTCGTTGGTTGGCGCGAGGCGGGGACCGTCGCCGTATTAGCTCGAGCAGCGCTCGGCTCTGACTTCGGTCGATGTGCGGCCGATGTCGTTGATCCTCTTTGGCGGACGGTGCAAAACACCCAGGACGTTCGACTGCTGCCTGGGGCCTTGCGCTATGGCGGAATGCCGGCCTTCGCGGCTTTGTGCGCTCCGTCAGAGCTGTTCGTTTGCTCGGACGAAGCGGAACGCTGGCAACGATGGACGGCGGCAGCTTACACGGCGGCAGGCGCGGTTGAATCCTGGACCTATCGCCCGGGTCGAGCGTCGGCGGCTGAGGTGATCGCGTGGCTGACGAGATGATGGAGTCGGAATGAGTCGGCTGCTCGCGATCGGCGACATCCACGGATGCTCGCGAGCATTGGACACGTTGCTGGACCAGGTCCAGCCGGTCGCTTCCGACCACATTATCACCCTTGGCGATTACATCGATCGAGGTCCAGATTCACGCGGCGTTCTCGATCGGCTCATCCAGCTTCACGGTCGCTGTCGCGTGGTTTCGCTGCGCGGCAATCACGAGTTGATGCTGTTTGCCGCACGGCGCCACGAGGAGTCGCGCCAATTCTGGCTGGCCGTCGGCGGACGTGAAGCTCTCCAGTCGTATCGCCGACGCCGGAGTCACGTCGACATCGATGACATCCCCGACGAGCATTGGCACTTCCTGTCGCGGACCTGCGTCGATTGGTACGAGTGGGAGCGCTACTTTTTTGTCCATGCCAACGTCGATCCCGATCTGCCGCTCGACCAACAGCCTTCCTCGATGCTCCATTGGGAATTTTTTAACGTCTTCTCTCTGCCGCACTGTTCGGGGAAGTTCATGGTCTGTGGGCATTCGGAACAACGAAATGGTTGGCCCCTTCTTCTGCCGCATGCCGTTTGCATCGACACGTTCTGTTATGGAGGTGGCTGGCTGACCTGCCTGGACCTTCTGAGCGGGCAACTTTGGCAAGCCAATCAACAGGGCCGATGGCGGATTGCCTCGCTGCACGAACCTCCCGTCGATTAGTCGGCCAGAGGTCCGGGCGTCGTCACCCGGATTGGTGGTCTTAACTCGGCGATCATTCACGCCGACAGTCGCTTCCGCCGCCGACCCCGGACGCTGTGAGGAAACAATTGCTCTTGGATCAGATTGCCGGTTGCGTCGAAAGGCAACTCCATCAACTCCGTTTCAATCGCCAGGTGCGGGTGGTTCTTCGCCTCTTCCAATAGGGGTGGTGTGACCCAAAGCTCCGCCACTTCGAGCGAGTTGGGAATCAAGGCCATGCGAACCTTGTCGCGGGACGGCTGCCAGCAGGTGCGGAAGCATTGTTCGATGCACTCGCGGTCGGTTTCAAAGTCGAATGGCAATTGGGAACGACGAAGAAAACAGGCGGTCAGGTTGTTCATCCGAAAGGGAACCGGGTCGATCGCCCGGAGCAACCGCGTCGTGCAAATGTCGGCCAAACCGCAGCCGGTTCCGTTCCCGTGGCTCTCGGGCGATAAGTCCAAAGCGGCAATGCGCGTGATCTTGGGCGTCTCGAACTCGGGGGCCGTCTCCACCATGAGTCGGCCAATCACGTTCGGATCGATTCCTGCCCCCGAGTAGTTTTTGCCGATCTCGCCGATAATCAAGATGTCGAGTTGGTCAAAGGGGAGTCGGCCCATCAATTGGCGAGCCTCCTCTAATAGGCCAGGCTCCACGTCGACGATGTCCTCTCGATCGACAAATTGGAGACGCGCCGTCTGCTCGGCGGCATTTTCAAGAATCGCCAAGCCGCCCACCAGCCGCGTTTTCTCCAGAATCACCTTCATCGTCTCCGGCATCATGTCGCGCAGCCCGCGGTAGCCCCAACGATGATGCTGGGCCGCGCCATCTCGTTTTCCCAGACCAATGACCGCCATCTTGACCAGACCGCTCTCGAACCTGCCGCGGAAATCGGTGTGCGGTTTGACCCGTGCCACAAGGACGACACCGTCCGCCGACGCGGCTCGGCGATCCCAGTAGACCGGTTCCCCCCAGGAATTCATGCCGAGGCACGTTGTCTCCATCTCGGTGCAAACTTCGACGCCCAATGCCGCCTCGGTAATTCCGTACTCGGCGAGCAATTCTCGCTGTCCTGCGGGGGTCGCGCCGCCGTGGCTGCCCATCGCTGCAACCACGAAAGGCTGGTAACCCATTTCTTTCAGCACGTCCACGGTCGTTTGCACGATCGCGAAGATATTACTGATGCCCCGGCTCCCTACGCCGACCGCCACTCGCGCACCAGGTTTCAATCGGCGGGGAAGACTCGAACCCAGCCATGCGCGACGGACCTCAGCGGCGATGTCCGTCACGAAGGGTTGCGGTTGAGTCTGTCGGATGCGTGCAACGAGAGGAAACGTCATGGTGGGATCCTCGTTCGATCACCATTCGTCTTTCAAAAGGTGGGCAAATTTCTCGCGAAGCTTCAGCAGTTTCGGATGGATCACGATTTGGCAATAGGGCTGGCCCGAGTTGTGTCGGTAATAGTCGTGGTGATAGTCCTCGGCCTCGTAGAAAGGCCCCGCCGGTTCCAATTGCGTAACGATCGGGTTTGACCAGATCTGTTGCTGATTCAACTCCCGGATTAATTGTTCGGCGATCTCCCGCTGCTGGGGTGTCTCATAGAAGATCGCCGAACGATATTGGCTACCCACATCTGCTCCTTGACGATTCAAGGTCGTCGGGTCGTGTGTGGCAAAGAACACCTCAAGGAGGATACGATAGGGCAGCGCTTGCGGGTCAAACGTGACGTGAACGACTTCGGCATGGCCGGTGGCTCCCGTGCAAACCTGTTGATACGTGGGTCGTTCGACGTGACCACCGCTGTATCCGGGAACCACACGTTCGACTCCGCGCAAGCGGCTGAGCACTGCCTCTACGCACCAAAAGCATCCGCCGCCTAAAATCGCCGTCTCTCGCTGGGAGAAGTTCTCGCTCATCAGCACATCTCGCGAAGTTTCGAGTGGCGCCTCACCAACAGTTCGCCGACCCCGGCGTGATTCATCCTAACAGCGAATCTCCCACCGGTCGACGTCGCTGAAATTCCGACCAGACAAACAACCCGTCCGGGCAAAATGGCCGCTCCTGCGTAAGGCGCGGCAGGGATTCGGTCGGCACGAACTCTCCGTGGCGAATTTCCTCAGCTTGGAATCGGAATGGTCCATCGTGACGAAGAACGAAGACCTGGCCATACACATCTGTTTGCTCGTCTCGATAGCGCACATCGAACAAGTACGTGGGTGTCGCCTCGATTCCGAGTTCCTCGGTGGTTTCACGCGAGGCTGCGAATGGGAACGACTCGCCTGCCTGAGGGACGCCACCGACGCAGAGGTCCCAGAAACCGGGGTAAACGTCCTTGGTGAAGGTGCGTTGGTGGACGAGAAGGTGGCCGGCGGTGTTGAAGACCAGGACATAAACGGCGCGGTGAGGGAGTCGGAGTTGTCGCATCACCGAGCGGGGGACGGCACGGATGACGTGACCGTCAGAGTCAACGATATCGACCCACTCGGGGGAAGGGCTGTCCGGTGTCATTACAGGAGAGTTTTACCGAGGTTGGGGAGTTTCGCCTATCGTCAGGAGCGCCAAGGAAACCGCGATCGGTGTAACAGGTTGGGTCGAGGAACGAAAATTGATGGGGACGCCGAAAATGGGGCGAGGGAGTTAAAGACGGGAAACGGGTGAACCGAAGAAACAGACCAGACCTTCGGCCCGGGCAACCTGCGGGACGCGGGAGGACGGGAGGAGGCCGGTTTGAGTGAGAAGTGGGAAGGCCGGGTACGACTGCTTCACCCCACGGGCAGACCGACCCGGGCCAGGGACCCGCGCGGATATATCCCCTTTGGAGGTTTCAAAAGTGAATGCAGCGTTCCTGATGCTCACCTCGGCTTGGCTGGCCGGTGCTGACCCGGCCCCGCCAGCGGCCCAGGCCGCTCCAGCGGCCCCAGCCGTCGTTGCCACTGGCAATTCGTGCGGTGGATGCGGCGCGACATGTGGTGATTCCTGCGGCGATCCGTGCTGCGAGAATGGTCGACGGAAATTGCTGGGTGGCTTGTTCGGCCGGTTGAAAGGCCGTTTCCATCGAGCCAACGATTGTTGTGAAGAGACCTGCGCTCCGGCTAGCAATCCGTGCCCGGCTCCGTGCCCGCCGAAGCCGGTCTGCTGCCAAGCCGCTCCGACCACCTCCTGCGATCCCTGCGCCGATCCGTGCAGCGACGGCGGCCGCAAGAAGCTCCTCGGTGGTCTGGCCGGCAAGCTCCGTTCGAAATTCCATCGTGGCGGTGACTGCTGCGGCAGTGTCGACGCCTGCGGTTGCGGCTCGGTGACCCCAGCGCCGGCTGCTCCGGCTGCTCCGGCCAAACCCGAAGCTGAGCCGAAGAAGATGCCCACCACCATCGGCAGCGGCTCAATCAAGACCCAGGAGGGAATCCCCAACCCTTTTGAGTCTTCCCGTCGATATGTCGAGAAGTTCGCCGCTTCTCCCGATTACAGCAGGCTGACGGGGCAGCTGTTTTTCGTGAATATCGACGGGGGACGTTGGGTGCTTCGTTATGCCCCGATTTCGATGGAAGATCGTTTCGGCGGCTCCGTCATCCTCTCCCGCGATTCCAACATTTCCGGCTTCCAAGAGGGTGACGTGATCTCGGTCGAAGGCGAAATTCTGTCGGAGAAATCCGATCTCCGCCTTGGCGCTGCTCACTTTCGTGCTCGTCGTGCCGAACTCGTTGAACGGCGTCCGAGCGCCAACCAAGAGTGAGTGGGATTCTCGCGTGACAAAAGCCTCGAGGCCCGAGCGGTTCCTATCAAGCCGTCGGGCCTCTCTTCGTTGATCGACCGTCGATCTTCTAGTCCGTGTAGATTCGAGTGGCCTCTTCTTTTGTCACCGCGTCGACTAAGAGCGTGCTCGTGATCCGGGCACGGAAATTCGCGACCCCAGCGGATTTCGTCGTCACTTTAACCCGGAAGATGGCGTCGGCACGTGGAGCCAGTTTCGGAATCGAATCGAAAGTGATCTCGTTCCCGTGCTGGGTGTACCGCACTGGTCCCGTTGCCGATTTGAATTCCATCTTGTCCGGAATCGTGCACACCAGCTTCACGTCGGTCTCAGTTTTTGAGCCGGTATTTGTGATGCGAATTTCGTACGACGTCTCGGCGCCGACTTCAATCGGATCGTCGAGATCAACCAATTCCAGCATGATGGCGGAGAGTCCCTCGACACGGGTGACCGCCGTTTGTTCATGCTTCAGTCCCCGTGAGGCCTGGACGACGGCGTGGTGTTGGTGTTCGCCAAGACTGATGGCCAAGCACTCGACCCGAACTTCGCGTGACTGTCCCGGGGCCATCTCGCCGAGGAACCACGAGACGGTGCGGGCGGCAAAATCATGTCGCCCACCACTGTCCGCTTGCAAGAATTTGAAGCCCGTCGGTATCTCGTGCCGCAAGGTGACGTTGTAGCACGGGGCATCGCCCGGGTTGGTAACCTTCAGCGTGTAGACCGCCTTGCGATCGAGGTATTTCAATTTCGGGCCGGTCATTTCGAGGTCGATCCGAGGCATCAGGACGTTGACCGCAGCCTTGTCGGTTGCTCGCAGCCCGCTCTCTCCCTCGACATAGGCCTCGCAGGTTTGCTCTCCGCCGGTTCGGGTTCCGCAGATGATTTGGACCGTTCGGGTCTCGCCGGCGGCGATGGAGCCCAGGTCGAAGTCAATCTTGTTCCCCTTGATGTGTTCCAGACCCTCGGAAAGGTCGCAATGGAGCTTGACTTGCTCAGCGGGCGAGTCACCCGGATTACTCACGTTGATAACGAAGGTGCATGGGTCGCCGATCAGGACTTTCTCCGGGGCAACGATTTTCGCCAACAATTTTGGTTCCCGGATGCGGATGCGCATGGCCGACAACCCGGTGAAAGTCACCCACGCCTGGGCATTGATGTCGCCTTTATTGGGGGCGATCAACCGCAGTTGCAGGTTTTTCTCCTGGCGCGGCAGAAGCGTGCCGACTTCCCACATCAGCACGCTCTCGTCGATCGATGCCTGAGGCTCCGTGGCCGTCACCTTCACGTCTTGAGGCAAGCGAACACGGACGAGAACTTGCTGAACCGGCACGTTGCCGATGTTTCGCACTGCCACGGTATAGTCAGCAGGCGATCCGACCTTGGCATTGCCGGGGCCAATCCATTCCAAACTGACAGATGGCTCCTGACGTCCGGTCAGCCCTGCCTCCGTGCTCAGCGATTCCGAGGCGTTGGCGTTGATCGCTTCTGCCGTCGTCGCCCGATCGGAAGCCACGGTCGGAATCGTCACAGGATTACTTTCGGTGTTGATAACTGGTTCTCGTCGTGGTGCCGGCGCGTCGGTCGGTCCGGCGTTGGGAATGACGACCGCCGGCCCCTTTGGCGGATTCAGGCTGGACTTGGATGGTCCTGCCGGCGGAATGATGATCGGCGAATCGGAAGTAGAAGTCGATCCGCTGTCCCGCCGATTCGACGTGGGACCTGTCGGCGTCGGAAGGGCGATCGGTCGAGAAGATTCGCCTGGCGTGGGCAGGGCGATCGCTGGCGGAGTTTGGCTGTTGGGAATGACTCCCGTTCGCGGTGCGGGGCGGGCCAACGGTATGTTCCCAGGGGGGGGGAGCGGGTCATCGCTTTGCGCCCAAACGAGCGTGGCAAGACTGGCGACTCCCACCACCAGGGTGGCGGCAAGCGCCCGAGTTAATGGCGAATTCATCTGGACCTCTCCTGTTCCTGTCCGTGCCGAATTTCTTCTCTTACGCCGATCAACCTTCCTTGTTGTCTCAGAATCCAGGACGTGCCGGGACTATAGCCAGCCTCAAGGCGAATGCAAGGCCGATTGAGCGACGGGACCCGGACTTCGTCCGTCCTCGTTTTGCCGACGGTTTGCGTCGGCTTCACGACGAGTTCGCTGGCGGATCGGCATAACAGACTGGCGGACTTGATGGGCGACAACAACCGACATTCCGACAAGATTTTTTGACTAAAATGTCGCTATGCAAGCTTTTCTCGTGGACGATGTTGACCGGATTTACGGTGAAATTGCCCGACTTGGCTTGATGTCCGGGGAGGAACTCTCGTCGGCACTTTCCTCCGCACCGCCGCGATGTCGGACATCGATCCCGCTATTTTTGGCCTACCTGGTGCGGGTTGGTTGGCTGTCAAAATTCCAGGCGGATCGAATTCAAGAAGGGGTGGGCAAACGGCTCGTGTTGGGACCGTACCAATTGTTAGCCCCGCTGGGACGTGGGGGTTCGGGGATGGTCTATTTGGCCCGCGACCGCCGGAGTGATGGTCCCGTCGCATTAAAGCTGCTCCCACCGAGTCGATACCGACGTGAGGAACGCCAACTGAAGCGTTTTCTGCGGGAAATGGCGATGAGTGCCAAAGTCGATCATCCGCATATCGCGAGGCGGTACGACTCCGGCGTGATCGACGAAGTTTATTTCATTGCCTTGGAATTTGTTCCAGGTTGCAATCTTCGTCAGCGAGTCATTTCAAATGGGCCTCTCTCGGTCGGGCAGGCGGCCCAATATTTTTCGGAGGTCGCCGATGCGTTGCATCACATCCATCAGCGGGGTCTCGTCCATCGTGACCTGAAACCAGGCAACATGATGGTGACCCCCAACGAGCATGCCAAGCTCTTAGATTTGGGATTCGCGTTAGTTGCTGGAGAGACCTCCCCGGAGGATCGCTCGATCATCGGGGGGCCGGGCTACGTCGTCGGAACTATGGATTTTGTCTCGCCGGAACAGGTAGTCGACGGAACCAAGGTTGATGGCCGGGCGGACCTTTATTCTTTGGGGTGTTCTCTGTACTTCACGTTGACGGGCCTGGTGCCGTTTCCCGGTGGCTCGTCGAAGGAGAAAGTGCTTCGCCATCGTCGGCATCGGCCGGAGCCGATCTCGAAGTTGAATCCGCGCGTGCCGACCGATTTCGTCGACTTGATCGAGCAATTGATGGCAAAACAGCCGCAGGCCCGACCGGCAAGTGCCGACTTGGTTCGACAAAGTCTTCTCCGCTGGGCGAGAGAAGGTGCGGTACGGCCCATGGACGTGGTTCGGCAGCCGCACCGGTTCCGCGATCCGATCGACGTGGAGGAAGCGAACGGTCCGTGAGTTCTGGAAAGGGCGGACTCGGGGAGAAATTTCTCGGTCATAGTTGCCCCAAGCGATTCCTGTCCTTATGATGGCGGTGGCAAGGTATCTTATCCAGAGTGGCTGAGGGACAGGCCCGTTGACGCCACAGCAACCGGTTCGCCGCGTCTCTGGTTCGGCGGTGAATGCAGGTGCTAACTCCTGCCCGGTGTCTGAGCACTGGGGAAGATAAGATCGTGTGCTCTCAACACACCTTTTCTTATCTTGCGGCCAAAAAGAGGCCGCCCCTGCTGGACGATACCCCGAAAAGCAATGATGCCCCGACGTGGGGGTAGTTCGGAGGTGTTGGAGTGTTGAATCAATTTGTGCTTGGCTTGAAGTGTCGCGTCTGTGGAAAAACATATCCAAAACAACCGCTGAACTTTTGCACCGAAGACTTCGGCCCCCTCGAGGTCGAATATGACAACGCGGCGATTCGCACCGCGGTGGATCGAGACGACGTCGAGCGCCGACCCCGAACGATGTGGCGTTACCGTGAGCTGCTACCGATCGACGCAGAACCGACGGTCGGCTCCCATGTCGGCGGTACGCCGTTGATCCGCGCTGACCGGCTGGCTGAGGATCTCGGCGTCGAAACGTTGTGGATCAAGAACGACGCCGTCAACTTCCCCACTTTGTCGTTCAAGGATCGGGTTGTCGCGGTGGCACTGTCGAAAGCCCGAGAATTTGGCTTCAAGACCGTCGGTTGCGCCTCGACAGGAAACCTGGCCAACAGCGTCGCGGCCAACGCCGCCGCCGCCGGTCTGGAGGCTTACATTTTGGTTCCCGCGGACCTGGAGCGGGCCAAAATCCTCGGTACGAGCGTCTACGGTGCAAAGCTCGTTCTCGTGCAAGGAACGTATGACGACGTAAATCGGCTCTGCTCGCAAATCGCTCTGAAGTTCCACATGGGCCTCGTCAACGTGAATCTTCGCCCGTTTTACGCGGAAGGCTCGAAAACCGTGGGCTTCGAGATCGCGGAGGATCTTGGTTGGCGGGTGCCGCGGCATGTCGTCGTACCAATGGCGGGCGGCAGCTTGATCGGAAAGATCTACAAAGCGTTCCAAGAATTGAAGAGGCTGGGTTGGGTGGAAGACGCCACCTGCTCAATGTACGGAGCCCAAGCGACCGGTTGCAATCCGATTGCGGATGCCGTGAAAAACGGACGCGAGCGACATCGGCCCATACGTCGCCCAAACACGATCTGCAAATCGTTGGCGATTGGCGATCCCGCAGATGGTTATTTCGCCGCCCGCTTGATTCGGGAAACCGGGGGTTGGGCAGAGGATGTCTCGGATGATGAAATCAGCGAGGCGATGTATCTGCTCGGCCGAACCGAGGGCATCTTCGCCGAAACGGCAGGCGGGGTGACGGTGGCAGTGGCCCGAAAGCTCATCGAGCAAGGGAAACTCCCGCGCGATGAAGAGATTGTCTTGTGCATCACCGGCAACGGCCTGAAGACGCAAGATGCCGTCGCCTCGGTCGTCGAAGAGCCGATCGTGATCCAGCCGACCCTCGAAGCATTCGAGCCGTTACTCAGGGAACCGGTCTTGACGTGACGCAGGTTCGCTGACTGCGTCCTCATTGGAAAATACGCGAAGTTGATTTCAGGGTGCGAGGGTATGCCGATCCAAGTTCATATTCCCAGCCCATTACGTGATCAAACGCACGGCCAAACGACGGTGCAGGTTCAAGGCGCGTCGGTGAAAGATGCCCTCGACGATCTCTGTCGTCAGTTTCCCGGCCTGACGGCCAAGCTGTTCGACAAAGGCGAGGTAAAGCCCTTTTTGAATCTGTACCTTAATGATGAGGACATTCGTTATTTAGACAATCTCGCAACTGTCACGAAGGACGGTGACGAGTTGAGCATCATTCCCGCGGTGGCCGGTGGCTGACGAAGTTCCCGAGGGGGCGGCTGTCTTCCCCTTCGTGCCTGAAGAATTGGGCGTGAATCCGTTGCTGCTGGCGGTCTTGCATGCCGTCGTGTTTCTCGAAGGATCGGCACCTGAGGTCGTTCAGCCGCAGGCCGCCGAAGAGCAACTCGAATTGATCGCCACGCAGATGCAGCGGCTGCGCGGTGAGGATCTTCGCCGCACGCGCGAGGATTTGGCAGTCCTGGCGGATTACGCCCGGCAAGCCAAGTGGGGCAAAGGCGCTGTTTTATTCTTGCGGTCGTTCTTAAAAAATTTTGGTGTCGATCGGTCGGAGTAGTTTGATCTCCCGGCGATCGCGTATCTGATCGCTTTGTCTCGTTTCACGATGTCGATGGAACCTTCTTTAGAACGTTATTCTCGACAAATGC
>CAKZUU010000261.1 GCA_937922175.1 uncultured Gemmataceae bacterium | reverse complement strand
CTGAATGAAGTCGTCGCAACACGAGTTGCAGTCGCGCCCCATCTTGTTGAGGATGGTCGGCTTGGTGCTCGAAAACTGGCAGGATGCGTCCCACCCCTGCAAGCCCAGGCCGTAAATGGCGACCGTCGGCACATCCACCGGCCCGCCGCCCCACTCGGAGAAGTTGAACGGCCGGTTTTTCACCTGCTGGAAACCGACGCTGAAGCTGCCCACGCCGGGATTGTCGAGGAACGTCGGCGCGTAGTTGTGTCGGTCAATGAAGCCCACTTCGTAGTCGGTCAGTGTATTGAGCAAGTGTCCCGGCCAGTTCGACGCCTGCCAGCACGAACCGCAGATCGCGCCTTGATAGCCCGTCGCGCGAATGGCTTTGACGAACCGCTGATAGAACGAGAGTTGTTCGTCGTACATGAACTTCATGGTGTCGGCCATGTAGGGGTCCACGACGTTCGTCACGCCCCAGGAGAGATAACGCGGGCGGATTTCGCCGAGGTTTTTACCCTGCGGATAATGCGTCCCCCAGGCCTTTTGCAATGCCTCCTGCGTGCCGTATTTGTTTTTGAGCCAATCGTTGAACCGCTTCTGAAACGCCGCGAAGTATTTCGGGTAAGCCTTCTCAAATCCCCGATGGTCATCATGCGACATGAACATGTCCTCTTCGTTGTGCAGCTCGATGTAGGCCAGTGCCGGATCGTCGGCATACCGAATCCCCGTGACTGAGTTCGTCCGCGTCAGCAGATTGATCGTCTGCGCGATGAGCAAATCCTGCAAGTCAGGCGCGTAGGACTTCATGTGGTATTCGTACGTGCCCATCTCCTTCGGATCGTTCGCCACGATTTCATCATAAAACCAGACCTTGTCCTTGTCGGCCGGCGTGACTTTGAACCGATAGCTGGCCGACCAGGCCAGATAGATACCCCGTTTTTTCGCCGATGCATGGAAGTAGTCGAATTTGCCAATCAGATTTGGATTCGGCACCATGTGATCTTCCCTGGTCATGATCCCGGCCCATTCGTGGTCGAGGAACTTGTGCAGGCGGACCAGATTCACGCCGAGCTTGGCCCATTTGTCGTTCCATTGATCAGCCACCTCCGGCGCGCAGGCCATGTGGTTCCACGAAATGTTGCTGCCCCAGAACTTCACCGGCGTGCCGTCGGCAAAGACAAACCGATCGCCATCCATCTTCAGCCAACCGTGTTTGCCGGCGGGTTTCTCCAGCCACTCCTCGGCCCCGATGACACTGCCGGGCGAGAAATCATTGGCCGCTTCGTGATCGAGAACGATCCAATCGGAGGTGTCCACCCACCGGTTGGCCGGCTCGAACGCGAACGGCTGCGCCAGGGTCAGAACGATGCTCTGCTTCATTACGCCACCCGCTGGGGTTGCATCGCCGGGGCTGGCAAAGATGCGGAGTTCATCGTTATCCGCGTGGATGAACACGGGCGGGTCGAAGCTCAACGTTGTCGGAACGCCGGACGCTGTCTTGATCTGGACGGATTTGACCTTGGCGTGCCCGTCGCGGGGCAAGGGATAGGGCTTGTCGAGCGCCTGTCCGTCGGCCAGTTCCAGCCGGCAGGCGCCGCCCCTGAAATAGGGCGACTTGACGATCTTGAACCCCAACCCCACACCATCGTTGGGAAAGCCATAGACTTGTTCATGATCCGGACGGGCCTGCAGCTCGATGCGGACGGCGTTTTCGCCCGCCGAGACGACCTCAACGCGCAGATCATGCCGCCCGCCTGTAGGCTCTTTGTCCCACCAAGCCTTGAAGAAGCCGACGCCTTTTTCTTCCCAAATGCGCCGACCGTTTTCCACGACCGGCTTGGACGCACCGAGCTTAGGATGAATCCACCCGTGCCCCACCCGCAGGGCTTCCAGCCAGAAACGCGGTGTGGAGCGTTCCACGATCACCAGGTCCGCGCGCCCGGCACCGACGATAGTCCATGAAGTTTGCGCTGCTACAGCGGCTGTTTGGGCGCAGGCGCTGGCTAAAAGGACGGCTGCGGCGATAACATTAATATTATTAGTTTTGGGGTTCATTTTTGCTCTCCTGTTTTTGGTCGTAATGTGTTTTTGCGGTAACTACTCAGGTGATCGACTGCCAAGATACCGGCAGCTAAAGCAGCCGCTCCGTAAGGTTCGAACCTCGTCTATGGCTATTATTTACGACCTGAGTAGTTACTTTTTGTATATTGTTAATGGGGTGATGCGTTTCGACTTTTGGCGTCAAGGCAAAGTTTCCAACACAGTCTTGACCTCTGAGATCTGGCCGCCACCCATGATGCGCTTCTGCTCGTCTGTCGGTTTGGTCTCGACGTCGATAAGCAGGTCGCCGTCGGGCTGTTCTTCGATCCTCAGGGGGATGAGCCCGAAGCGCTCCTGCCAAGGTGCCGTCGGGTCGCTGCCGAACATGGCCGACCACCAGCGGCCTTGGTGGTCCTGGAACACGTTGGCCTGCCCATTGTGCGGGACGACCTGTGGCCGGGCGTTTCGTTTGGGCGGACCCATGGGAGACTCAAGAGCGAGATAATAATGATCGTAGGTGTTGGCACCATATTCGATCTCTTTGCCATCCAAACGCCCGCCGCTCATGAAATAGAAATAGGGTCGGTTGGCGAAGCCGAGGGTGTTGTAGGTATCCCCGCGAAACATGTTTTCGTAAACCCCGGCATCGACCGGTTTCCAGTCGAAATTCCAGCCTTCGCGGGTGTTGAGTTTGGTTTCGTCCACCTTGGCCACCACGGGCCGCCAGTCCACCCAGTCGCCGACCCAGAGTTGGCCGTCGATCCGGAAGAACTCCGGGTAACTCGGCTCGGGCGATTTGCCATATTGACCCCCGATCCGGCCTAGGGATTCATAAGGGCCTTCGATTTTACCCGTCGTGCTTCGCAGAACGCCTAGACCGCTCATCTGTTCCAAGTGCTCGTCGTTCGGCCCGAAGATAACGTAAGTTATGTAAAACGAATCGCCAATCCAGTTGACCCATGTATGCCAGAAAATATGGGTGTAATCGACCTGCCCTCTCGACGGGTCCAGATAAGGGAGTTTCTCCGCGAGCCATTCGACCTGCTCGTAGGTCCACAGCGGGCCGATCCGTTTCCAGCTTGCCAGATCGTCGGATTCCCAGACGAAGAGCTTGCCTGGCTGACTGAGAATAGCGCCGCTAAAGTAGTATTTGCCGTCGGGTCCCGGCAGAACCCGCAAATCGCGAACGGATTCATCAAGCAAGGGTTTCATCCACGGCCAGGGACCGCGTTCGGTGATGACGCACTGGGGTTTGCGCGGAAAGCTTTCGATGTTGGCATACAACCCGATCCAGCGCTCCGGCCCGGTCCACTCGAGCGGCAAAAACGACGGGCGATCGCGGAAAATGGCCCGTTCATCGTTGCCGGTGAATGTGGCATACAAAGTGTCGTCGTTCTTCGCCTTCTCGATTTCCTCGACCGGCTTGGCATTTGCCGAGACCACGCTGAGAAATGAGGCCTGCTGGGGATAATAGAACTTCGGCACGGCTTCGGAACGAGGGCCGCGAAAAACGGTGACTCCGCCACCGTGGGAAATCATGCTCTGCCGCGGCTCGTAAGGCCCCAGAAGAGAATCCGACCATGAGATGAAGGTGTCGTCACAGGAGGCGTTGAGGCGATTGGTCCGCTCGGCGGCGGTCAGGTAGTAACGCCCCCGATTTTTGAAGAGGAAGACGCCGTGGTCACCGACCGTAAGCGGATGATCGCGAAAAACATTGCCGTCTTTTTTTAGTGCCCATTCCGGGGGCGATTGATAGTGGCATGTCAGCAATTGGGGTTGATCAACGATGCCAGTCATATTCTCGTTCATCTCGGCGATCCAGCCGCCGCCGAAGAGCCAGAACACCTTGTCGCTGCCACCCCACTCATCTTTCACGTCCCAGAACATGCTCGGGTCGCCATAGCGCAACGTGATTTGCGCATGGGCCTCATAGGGCCCTTCCGGTTTGCCCGAGGCACTCTTGAGTAATCCGGTGCCCTGATCGTTGATCGAAAAGCAGATGTACCAGTTGCCCTTGATGTAGTGCAGCTCGGGCGACTTGATACCGTGGACGACCGGGCTGTCGGCCGACGAGGGGTCTTTGTGCGACTGCCGCATCCAAGCGGTTTTCTCGTGGGTGATGTGCCCCCTGGGCCCGAACACCTCCACGTCCTGGTCCCAGACGTCGCCGATCTCCTCCCACGTCTTGAGGTCGCCGGATTTCCAAAGTTTGATCTGGCGGGCGTTATTGAAGTCCATCTCGCCGTCCTGATTGCGCCCTTGCAGGGTGCCGGTCAGGTAGTAGATGCCATCCGGCCCGCGGGTGATTGCGGTGTCACGCATTGGCACATCCACGATCGGTGTCGGCACCACGCTTGGCCAGTCGCGGCCGGGCGTGCTCTTCGAGACATCGGCGGCAAGGCCTCCGCCGGGCAACAGCACAAAAGCCACCGTGGATGCCATCCATGTTTTTAGAATGTTCTTCATGTGCGTCTCCTCTAATTTTGGGCTTTAATCGTTTTCAACACGGTCGAGACTTCGGCGATCTCGCCGCCGCCCATGATGCGTTTCTGATAGTCGTCAGGATGGTCCTCGACATCGATAAAAATGTCGCCGTCGGGAAGTTTCTCGACCCGCAGTGGCACGAGGCCAAATTTTTCGTTCCACGGGCCGGAACCATCCCCGAAATAGGAGGACCACCAGCGACCCTGGTGATCT
>CAKZUU010000260.1 GCA_937922175.1 uncultured Gemmataceae bacterium | reverse complement strand
CACGGAACGGTGGGCATCGACATGATCCGGGCCGTTTTGCGTGTCGTCTTCGATGACAAAAATGGCCGTCTCTTTCCAGAACTTGCTCATGCTGACCGCCTCGACGAGCCTTCCCAAGGCGAGGTCATTGTCAGCGACCATTGCTGTCACAGTGGGTTTGCCCGCTCGGGACCCAGCCGTGTGGTCATTGGGCAAGCGGACGACCTGCAAGCGCGGCATGCCACCTTGGGCCTCGAACCGCTTCAGCTCGGAGATGAAGCGGTCCGCCCGTTTGACATCAGGATAGTCGAGATCGTAGCCGCGGAACTGCGGGTCGAAAAGCCCGGCTAATTCGGGTGCCGCTGGCTTTCCATCTTCGAAGGTTCCATCCGGACGCATCTTGCCATTTTCGACCCACTCGCCATACGAGCGATAGCTCACGCCCGCTTCAATACATTTGTTCCAGAGATAACCACCGCTGCTGCGAGCTGCCTGGTCATAGGTACCTTCCGCAGGATAACCATACACCTTGCCTCCGCGATAACTCAGAGGCCAAATCTTCTCGACGAAATCTGTCGCGTAGGCCCCCATTGTCCACTCATGTCCGTCGGCGGAGACTTCGCCATCGGCATAAAGATTATCGAGCAGCACGAATTCACGTGCGAGCTTGTGATGGTTCGGTGTGATTGGCTCAGGGAAGAGACACAATTCGGGTTCGCCGTTCCCCTCTTTCATATCGCCTAAAATCTGATCATAGGTTCGATTTTCTTTGATGATATAAATCACATATTTGATCGGGCTTGGATCCCCGAGTTTCCGAGGGATGGGATTTTCCGGATCCACTCGATCGGCGCGAACCTCATTTCGATCACGCAACGGACTGCAAGCATACGCTTGCTTCGTGTATTGCCCCATTTGATCGGGTGTTGGGAAGGGGATGGCACTGAGCGTGCCGGTCAACAACATTCCGATGTATTCCGTCAAATTGCGGGCCCGCGGAAGCAACGGATTCGGGCCACTCCGATTAGCTTTGGAACTCATTCCCTTGCCGTTCGCGACATAAAGGGTGCGGTCTTTCGGATTGTAACGAACCGACGTTGGATACCATCCGGTGGGGATGAAACCCAAAGGTTTCGCAGTCTTTGGATCGGAGACATTGAATGCGGCGATGTTGTTGTTGTCCGCGTTCGCGACGAAGAGGATCTCGCCATCGGGAGTCAAGGCGAGACTGTTCGGTGTGTTGCCGACGCCGGCCGTGGGGTACAACGCGCAGTGGATCGTTTGCAATCCTTTGCCGGTCGCGGTGTCGATCACGCTGATCTTGGTCGAATTCGCACAGGCAACGTAGAGAAGGTCCGCCTTCGGTGATAAGACCATCTCAGTGGGATGTTCCGCGGTGCTCCAGATGGCGGTCAGGGAGTTGGTTTCCAAGTCGATGACGGCAATGGCGGATTTTGCCCACAGCGAAACGAAAGCTCGTTTGCCATCCGGGTGGGCCAGGCAAGTGTAGGGAAAGATCGTCGGTGTGTATTTGGCGGGCTCGCCGCTGTCGGACGAGTCAGCCGGCTCTTCTTTCCGTTGATCCGGTGGGCTGGGCGGCTCACCACCGGCGGCTCGGCGAACCGAGTCCGGGCTGAGGAGGACCACCTTGGTGTTATCCGGATTCACCAGGGGGATGCGGAGGAAGGCGTCGGCCCAAGGCGAAGCGACGAGCAAATCACGGCCTGTCGAGTCGAAGGCAATTCCGCCAACCACGGTGGTGGCACGGGGTCGGGCGGCACTCACCGTGAGGGCCGGCCCTTTCCGCAAGTAGCCGCGGTCGAAATCGAAAACTTCGATGCGCTCGAACTCGCCGCCACTGGCGTAGATCTTGGAGCCATTCGGAGAGAAGGTCAATCCATAAAAGGCTTGATCGATGGTGGCGCGGCTGACGATGCGATTTCTTCGGGGGTTCAGATCGACGATCACGACTTCGTGATCGCGATAACCGGCGCAAAGGACAGCGAGATATTCGCCGGTCGGGTGCAGGGCCATGTTGACAGGAAAATCGCCGACTTCTAAATGCCGCCCGGCCGGTCGCAACGACCACTGGTTGGGCAACTGAACGGAACCGTCGTGCCGCAGACCGGGCAAGACCCGGTCCAATACCGTTGTTGGGGGTGGGGCCGCAGGCTGTTCTCGAGGTGTTTGGGCGATCAAGGTCACCCCGAACAGCCCCAGGGTGCTCAACAATAAGAATCCGGAAGCGCCGAGAGTTCGAGCTCGCATATGTTGGCCTCGCTCCAGAAGAGGGTTCGCTTCTCGTGGTGGACCCAAGATCAGACTCGACAAGGAGACGAGAAGGTTGGCCCAGCTTCTTCGGAGCTCAGTCTATTGACATGCCGTTCGGTCCGGGAATGGGCCGAGGCAAGCCTCATCCAACATTCACGATTGTCACGACAAGCCGGCAACGAAGTTTCACGACAATTTCACATCATTTCAACCTGTAGGAGGTTGGAGGGGTGAGGGATCGGGATAGAATAGCGTCGTTGAACGTTCAAATCACCAGTCCGTCGCCCGGAAAGTCGAGGCAGCGATGAATTGGACACGACGCTCGTTCCTGACGTATCTGGGAGTTGGTAGCTATGCTGCTTTGACCGCGCATCGGGCCGACTCCACGGAGTTTCCGCTCTCTCGGCGGAGATCATCACCGCCGGCTTGGTTTCAGCCGATTGGGCCGAGTCTGGCGGATGAACTGATCGTCGCGCCGGGGTTCCCCGTCGACCATCTGATGAGTTGGGGCGATGACTTGGGTAGCCGCGCCCCGGACGGCACGCCGGAAAAATTCGGCTACAACAACGACTTTATTGCGTACTTCCCGATCGACGCATTACAAGGAGGAACCAATTCGAGCGAGGGGCTTCTCTGGGTCAACCATGAGTATCCCCACCCGCTGTTTGTTTCGGATTACAGCATCATCGATCACAAGGCAGGGAAGAAGAAGACAGCGGAACAGATCATGGCCGAAAAGCTGTCTGTCGGCGGGAGCATTGTCCATGTGCGTTTGGAGGCCAACGGCTGGAAACCTGTCGTGCCGTCGCGGTACAACCGCCGCATCACCGCTGCCTACCCTGAGATGACGATGACCGGCCCGGCCGGAGGCTTGCTGCGATCCGCTGTGGGTTCGCTAGCCAATTGTTCCGGCGGACGAACGCCTTGGTACACGGCCCTCTCCTGCGAGGAGAACTACACCGACTTCAACGGCACCGACCCGAAAGACTTGCAAGCTCGCTGGGCCGACGTGCCGGGGATGGCGATTGACGAGACCCGTTACGGCTGGGTGATGGAAGTCGATCCGTTCGGAGAGTTGCCGCCCCTCAAACATACGGCCCTGGGACGCTTCAAGCACGAGAATTGCGCCTTGACTCGTGGGGCGAGGGGGCAGATCGTGATCTACATGGGCGACGACGAGGTGGACCAGCACCTTTATAAGTATGTCTCAGCGGAGTCGGATAACCCCAACGCGAGCCGGGCCGAGCGTCGAAAACTGCTGGAGAACGGCACCCTTTACGCGGCTGACCTGAGTCGAGGCCGATGGATCCCGCTCGTGTACGATGCCGACACGAGAGCGACGATCGAGAAATCATCCGTTTTTGCGGCTGCGAAGAAGGCCGACCCGAATCTTCAGATCACGAACCAGGCCGAGCTGCTGATCAACACCCGCATTGCGGCTCGCGCCTTGGGGGCCACGCCGTTGGATCGCTGCGAGGATTGCGAGGTTCACCCTCTGGACGGCAGCGTGTATGTTGCTCTGACCAACAACACCCGACACGGGAATCTGTACGGACATATCCTCCGCTTGGTCGAAGATCGCGACGACGCAGCGGCGACGACCTTCCGCTACGAAATCTTTTTGGCGGGTGGCCCACAATCCGGCCTCGCCTGCCCCGACAATCTGGCGTTTGATCGCCACGGCAACCTTTGGGTCGTCTGTGACATGTCCGGCGAAAAAATCGGTAAGGGAGCGTATAAACCCTTCGGAAACAATGGTTTGTTCGTCGTGCCGACGACCGGCCCCTCAGCCGGCGACGCCTTCCAATTCGCCAGCGGGCCGACCGATTGCGAATTGACCGGGCCCTGGTTCACCGAAGACGGCAAGACGCTTTTCCTCGCCGTCCAACACCCAGGCGAATATAGCTTGACGTTGGACAAACTGACCAGCCATTGGCCCGGTGGGGGGAACAGCATTCCCAAGCCTTCGATCGTGGCCGTCCGGGGCTTGAGTTGAGTTCCTGCTGAACCGCTGATCGTCGGGCGCCGGGACCGTCGCAGGTGGATTCGGTTCGTCCGTGGCCTGGCCGAGCCTCGACTTGCAGGACGTTTTGATTTCTGCTATCCGCTCCCTCGCTGCGAGAAACGCGGGAGGGAGAAGGAATGGATCGGCGACTGATCGTGGTCGGGGCCGTGTGGTGGGCGGTGGTGGGCAGCCTGGGGGCGCAACATGTTGCTCCGCCAAAGCATCCGTACGACATCACGCCCGAAGCGGGGCCTTGGACGATCTGCGTCAGCGCCTTTTTTGAGCACATCGAGCCACCCCCGGGTCGTGACTTTTACCCCGGGGAATTAGAGAAGCTGTTGGCCGACTCCCAAGCCCGCCGGCTCGCCATTGAATTTGTGAGCGTGTTGCGGCGGGACTACAAGCTCCCCGCCTACATGTTCAACCGGGGGGACGAAGAGCGCAAAAAAGAGGAAGAACGCATCGAGCGCGAGCGGAAACAGCGTGAAGAATTGTTTCGGCAGCTGGGAGGCGAACTGCCGAAAAAGACCTATCGCAAGCGTCTACTTCATATCCAGGACCAATACATCGTACTGATCGGCGGCTATCCAGATCAGGATACGGCTCGTCGCGACTTGGATCGCATCCGCAAACTGGATCTTCCCGCGGATAAAAAACAGCGAGAAGAATTTCAGGCGAAGTTCTGTCGGCGCGTGTACGGGGCTTTGGCAACGGGGGCGGAAAAACCGGACGGATTCGTGACCTATGAAAGTCCTTTTAAGACAGCGATGGTCCTGCCCAATCCGTTGGTGCCTCGCCCGAAACCGGCTCCTCCCGACGCCGACGAGCTGGCGCGGGGCCTCGGCGCGATGAACGCCGATAACCCCTACAACCTTCTGAAACATGCCGGCAAATGGACCCTGGTGGTCAAAGTCTATCGCGTGCCGACTCGGGTCGTCGGCCTGGAAGGCAATAGCGTCCAACCGGCGTCGGCCAAAAGCGGGAACGTGTACGATGCTGTCGGCAAGATGGCTGAAGAACTCGCCAAGTTCCTCCGACATCCCGCCCTCAATCTCGATGCCTATGTTCTCCACACCCACAACTCAAGTCTGGTGACCGTCGGCATCTTTGAGAACGAAAGAGACCCCCGCCTGACGGCCAAACAAGCCGAACTGAGCAAACTCAAGTTGAAGGAGAGAGAGACGGGAGCCGAAATTGAGCAACTGATGAATCCGCCGCTGCCTATCCCCATTCCTCGGCCAAAATGACGTGAGTCTCTTGGTTTAGAGTATTCGATCAACTCGGAGCTTTTGATAAACTCGGCGCAGACTCCGAGTTTATCTAATTTGTTCATCTTCGCTCATTGAACTCCTCTTTTTCGGTGGAACTATTTGTATCCTAAACTCTTCCATAGTGAGCCGTTTCCCGGTGACTCCCGAGAAACAAATCTCGGGGCTTTCCCGAGCGAGAAACGAGGAGCCCATTCAGGTCGCGACGATGTCTCTTACGCCCACATCTCCAGCGACGGCACCGACCGCCCTGGATCTTGAGAAGTCGGACTCGAGCAATACGACCGAAAAGAGCAACGAGCCGCGGTTGACCATTATCGAACCGCGGTCGAGCTGGGGGTTTGTCGATGTCAAGGAGATCTGGCGTTATCGGGAGTTGCTTGGGTTTTTGATTTGGCGCGATGTGAAGGTCCGCTACAAGCAAACGGTGCTGGGGGCGGCCTGGGCGATCTTGCAGCCTCTGGCAACGATGCTGGTGTTCACATTATTTTTGGGCGACGCGGTGCGGGCCAAAGCTCCGGGGGCCGTGCCTTATCCTCTGTTCGTCTTCAGCGGCATGTTGCTGTGGACAAGTTTTGCGAATGCGCTCACCGGGGCCAGCCATTCGGTGGTTGCCAGCCAGCAGATGGTGACGAAGGTCTATTTCCCTCGGATGCTGATCCCGCTGGGGGCCGTCGGCACCGTGGTGGTCGATCTGGCAGTCGGTTCGGTGATGTTGTTCCTGCTGATGCTCGGTTATGCCTTGGCAGGATATCCCGTGTCGATCGGCTGGGGTCTCCTCGCGGCACCGTTTCTGGTGCTGGCTCTGGGCATGGTGGCGACTGGGTTGGGTACGTTGCTCTCCGCCTTGACCGTCTCCTACCGCGATTTTCGACACGTCGTGCCGTTTGTCGTGCAGTTGTGGCTGTTCGCGACGCCCAGCATCTTCGTGCAGGAGATGGTGATGTTCGGTCCTCGGGGTCAGATGGCATTGCGGCTGAACCCGGTGCATGGCTTGATCGTGAATTTTCGGGCGGCCGTGTTGAACCAACCGATGGACCTCACGGCCTTGGCGACTGCGCTATTGATCGGCTTGTTGCTGTTGCTGATCGGTTGCGTGTATTTCCACCGCGTCGAACGTGATTTCGCGGACATCATTTGAGGCTGTCGAATCCTCGATCCAGACGCCGAATGAGACCGTCGGTGGGAGGTGTGGATGCGACCGGCGATTCGCGTGGAAAACGTCTCCAAGAGGTTCCGCCTGGGAGTTCGGGGCAGCGGAAGCTACCGCACCTTGCGCGAGTCACTGATGAACCTGTTGCGTCGGCCTTGGGGACGCTCCGCGAGGACAGCGACCGACGATTCCTCGATCTGGGCCTTAAAAAATGTCAGCGCTGAGATCTGGTCTGGGCAAGTGGTGGGTTTGATCGGGCGAAATGGAGCGGGAAAATCGACGCTGTTGAAGATCCTCAGCCGGGTGACCGAGCCGACAGAGGGTCGCGTCGAGTTGCGGGGTCGTGTCGGGAGCCTGTTAGAAGTGGGGACCGGTTTTCATCTCGAGTTGACCGGTCGAGAGAACATCTATCTGAATGGCTCCATTCTTGGCATGTCGCGACGAGAAATTCAACGCCGATTCGATGACATCGTCGCGTTCTCGGAGTTGGAGAAGTTCATTGATACACCGGTCAAGCGGTACTCCAGCGGGATGTACGTTCGCCTGGCCTTTGCGGTTGCGGCTCACCTCGAGCCGGAGATCCTCATTATCGACGAAGTGCTCGCGGTGGGCGACGCCTCGTTCCAAAACAAATGCATCGGTAAGACGCTCGAGGTGGCGCAAAGTGGGCGCACCATCCTCCTGGTCAGCCATCAAATGGATGTGGTTCGACGCCTTTGTGGACGAGCGATCCTCTTGAAACAGGGAGAAGTCGCCGCGGCAGGCGATACGAACGAGGTCATCAACCAATATTTGGCCGAAGGCGCGGGTCGCGTCCTCCCGGGCGTCCCGGTCGAGACCCTCCGCATCACACCTCGCGGGGGCAACCTCGAGGCGGTCTTCGTTCAGGTTTCATGCACCAGCTTGGATGAGCGGACATCGGGGCATCCTTACACCGGAGGCCCTTTGCATGTTACCGCGACCGTCGAGGCTCGACGAGCGATCCGCTTTAATAGTTTTTGCTTGCAGATTTTCGATCGCCAACGAACACGCCTCATCGCGGCCGACACCATCGTTCATCAGGCGCCCCCTCGAAGCCTTACCCCCGGAACGCACCAGCTTCGGGCTGTCCTGCCCGCCTTGCCGCTGCGCCCGGGCATCTATGTGTTGGGGGTCTGCCTGGCCCAGCGGCCGATGACGGTCTTCGACAATTGCGAGACAGTCGGCGAAATCGAGGTGCTGCCGGCCCCGGGACGAGACAACGAACCCAAGCCTTACTTCGATGGTCCCGTCGCTTGCGACATTCAATGGACCGATTGACAAAACGAGTGGGGACAGAGTTGCCGACATCGATGAACCGCCAACTGTTGAGTGTCATCATTCCGACCTTCAACCGGGCCTCGTTCCTGCCAGCATGTGTCGGGTCGGTGCGTGCGGCGGGAGTACCCGCCCAAATTGTCATTGTCGATGATGGATCCACCGACAACACCGCCGAAGTCGTGGCGACGCTCGGCGAGGTCGAGTACATCCGACAGGGTAACGCCGGCGTCTCGGCCGCGCGCAACCGTGGCGTCGAAATCGCGGCAGGGAACTATCTCGCGTTTCTCGATTCGGATGACACCTGGCGCTCAGGGGTCGTGGGGCGACTGATCGATGCGTTGGAGACTGATCCGGTCATTGAAGTCGCTTTCGCCGACGCTTGGGTCCATGACCATTTTCAGGGAACGGAGCAACGCCTGACCGATTATTTGGGACGCGATTCGTTTGAGCGTCTTCCCGGGCGAGACCTCGGCGAGGGGCTTCGCTTGCTTGATCGCTCGTCGTTTTTTCGCGCGATGATTCGGCGGAATCAAGTGTTTCTCGGCTCTGCCGTGATTCGCAAACAAGCCGTTGTCGCCATCGGTGGATTCGATCCCGAACTTCGTGGGGCAGCCGACTTCGAGTTCATGCTCCGGTTGGCTCATCGGGGTTCGTTTCTGTACTGTGATCAACCGCTCGCGGATTACGTAAAGCACGCTGGTAGCATGTCCGCCGACCTCGATCACATGAACCACGACTTCGCCCTTGCTTTGCGAAAGGTCCTGGAGAAGTGTCAACTCTGCGAGGAGGAGCACCAAACGGTGCGGAGTTGGCGTCGGCAAATGTTGTACTATCTGGCGTACAATTGCTACGACCGCGGTGACCTGACCTTGGCACGTCGGCGTTTGCGCGAGTTGTGGCGCGAATTCGGCTTGGATGCTCACTCGCTGGCCTTGTCCGCTTTATGCCGTCTGCCCGGCGGCGTGCTTCGTCAGTTGCGGCGTGTCCGCCGATCGTGGCTGGGGGCCTCATGACTCCAACCATCGGTGTGGTCTTGCTCAATTACAACGGCTGGGATGACACCCGCGAATGTTTGCGTTCGTTGGCGGCTGTCACCTATCCCCGCTGGTTTCCCGTCGTGGTGGACAACGCTTCCCGCCACGATCCTCGCGCCGCCCTGAGCCGCGATTTCCCCGGCTGTGAGCTACTTCGCCTCCCCGTGAATCGGGGCTGGGCAGGGGGCAACAACGTGGGGATTCGATATTGTCTCGACCATCACGCGGATTTCGTCGTGCTCTTAAACAATGACACGGTCGTCGCCGCCAACCTTTTAGATCGGCTGGGTCTTGCCGCGCAGAGCTATCCCGAGTTTGGCGTGTTGGGGCCGGTCATTCGAGACTTCGCTCCCCCTTGCTCCGTCCAAACAGAAGGATGCGTTTTCAATCGTCCCGACCGACCGGAGTTCTTCCAGCGTGTCGCTGTGCCGTTGCTGCCTCGGGATATCCCGACGATCGTGGAGGTCGATATTGTCAATGGTTGCTGTCTGATGGCGTCGGCGCAGGTGTTTCGCAAAGCCGGGCTCATCGACGAGCGGTTTTTTCTCGTGCATGAAGAATCCGATTTTTGCTTGCGGGCTCGGCGGGCGGGGTTCCGGTGCGGAGTGATCGGCGAAGCGTTGGTCTGGCACAAAGGTTCGCAATCATTCCGCCGCACCGGTCTGCGCTACCAACGCTACTTCGATGCTCGCAACCTTCTTTTGCTCTTGACCAAACACCCCCGTTTGCCGGGACCGCGGCGAGGAAGATGGCCCTCGCTAATCTCTTATCTCAAATACGCTTACGCTCGCTGGGAAATGGAAATGGAGGCGGGTTGTCCCGATGCCGCCGACGCTGTGATCGAAGGCGTCATCGATGCCTTGCAGCGGCGATTCGGTCCGCACCGTGTCGGACCTCGTTGGGGGAGCGAATGGTTGAGGCGGTTGTTCCGCTGGCGGCAATCAACTCGTCAGCGTGACCTGCTTCGGGAGTCACTGACGTGAGGTTCCTCTTCCTCAAACGAGCATTGAACTGGCCTCGGGTTGCTGGCCACGACGTCCACACCGTGGAGATGGCGAAGGCTCTCGCACGACGGGGCCATGACATCGGCTTCGCCACTGTTGCTCCTCCTTCGGAACGGGCCGTGGCGGGTCTCCCGCTCGAACTCGGGTTGCATTCGCTAACGCCGGAAACGAGCGACATCTTCGGGCCGTCGTCGCTCGTCGGGGAGGTGATCCCCTCGTTGACGTGGTTGCAACGTCGCTTCCTGCGTTATTGGGGGGTCGAACCGACCTGGCTTTGGGCGACGGCCTCGTTGGTCAAACGCTTGGAACCCGAAGTGGTCGTCTCCGCGAACTTGGAGTTGTTGCCGCTCCTGGCGGCGGTCGATGGCCCGACACGGGTCTGGTATCCCGCGGACGAATACGCTCGGCATCATTGGAGTCAATGGAGAGTCCTTGCCCCGCGAACCTGGAAGCACGTGTTTCAAGCGGCGGTGGCTGCCGTCTACGAACGTGCCTTCGCCCCTTGCTATGATCGGGCCTGGGTCGTCTCGGCGGAGGAAGCCTGGGCCATGCGCTGGATCGGAGCAGCTCGGGCAGTCGATGTCGCGCCGAACGGAGTCGATGCGGAGTACTTTCAACCACGGCCGGAAATGAAGATCCCCCGGAGTTGCGTTTTCTGGGGACGTTTGGACGCCGGGCCGAACGTCGATGCTGTCACTTGGTTTTGCCATCAGGTTTGGCCGAGACTCAAACACCAGGTGCCCGATGCAGTGTTGAGTCTATACGGCTTTTCGCCCACGCGAGCGGTGCGTCGCTTGGAAGGCGAGGGGGTTCGCGTCGTGGCCGACTCGCCCGACCTGCGGGCGGAGGTCTGTCGTCACGAAGTGGCCATCATGCCGTTCCGGAGCGGCGGAGGAATCAAGAACAAGCTGCTCGAAGCGGCGGCGTTGGGCTTGCCGATCGTGGCCAGCCCTCGAGCTTGTCAGGGGCTGAGTCGGGAAGCTCCCTTGCCTGTCGTTCGCGTGAGTCGGGCCAGCGAATGGGTGACATCGCTGCTTGCCTTGTGGCGTGATGCCGAGCTTCGGAGCCGGCTGAGCCGAGCGGCTCGGTCGTGGGTGGTGGCAACTCACACGTGGGATGCCGCCGCTGAAAAAGTTCTGGCCGGTCTGAACCCATCATTGCAGCGTCCGTCCGCTTCGGCAAGGGACATCGTCGAGGTGCCGCCGTGTCCAAGCAATTGATGTTGATGATCCTGCTGACGGCGTTGGGGACACTCGGCGTTTACCTGCTGAACCCGCTGTACGGCGTGCTGGTGTATTACATTTTTGCCCTGCTTCGGCCGCAGGAACTTTGGATCTGGGTTTTGCCCGAGGGATTGGCGTGGTCGTACTACGTTGGCCTGGCCACGCTATTCGCGGCCTTTTTGTCGGCGATTGGCGGCCTGCCGGACCCACGACCTCCCGCCCCGATTCGCCCGATGTTCGGTCGGGGACATTACGTCATGTTCCTGTTCGGCGCATGGATCGCCATCACCACCTATCTGGCACAAAACGAAGAGGCAGCCGAAAAATGGTTCATGGAGTATCTCAAGATCGTGCTGATGTTCGCGGCGTCCGCCATTCTCATCAAGACGGTGCAAGAGATTCGGCTGTTGCTCGTGGCCGCCGTCGTCGTCCTCACCTATCTCGCGTTCGACATTAAC
>CAKZUU010000259.1 GCA_937922175.1 uncultured Gemmataceae bacterium | reverse complement strand
AGGGGTGGCGGCGTTCACCTCGCTCAAGGGTCGTTCCAAGCGGACATCGCGGATATGAGTGGAGAAGCGGCGGCGTTGATCGGCCAGGTTATGCATCAGGATACGGCGAAGCCAACTGAGAAACTCCGCCTGAGTGTGGCCGAGGAACCGCTGGAAGTCGCGTTGCGCTTCGAGGAAGGCATCTTGGACGCAATCAGCGGGCGAGGTTTTCGCATGGTGATTTTGGGACAAGGCCCGAGCCGCCAATGAGAGCAAACGGGGTCTGGCCCATTCAAACAGTTGGCCCAACGCGTCGAGCGAGCCGCTCCGGGCGTCATTCAGCATCCTCGAAAAGGGCGATCTAGGCTCGTGCCGATCGGATCGGTTCATCGTCCGTGAACTCACGAGGGCGAATCATGGGGCGAACCGAGCGGCCCCTGCCGGCCGCCATGGTGTGAAGATATGGACGCAAGTATCCGTCTGCAAGGAATTTTTGAAAAGTTGGCGGTCTTGATTCAGACCGGGAGGAAGAGTCGAGCGATGGGCACGTCCGGTTTTTTGGATTTTGACGCCTTAAGGATTGAGGGGAAGTGGAGGGATTCTCAGGCTTCCTTGGCTCAAAGAAGGGACGCTATCGGCCCGGCTAAGTGAGTCGGGCGTTGGCTGATGAATTGTCATTGAGGAGTATGAAATGACGAAATCTGCTCGAGTGCTGGTTGTCGCGGTCGCAACGTTCGCGGGATTGGTGAGTTGGACTGACGACGCCTTCGGTGGTCCGTTCCGTCGCAACCGCGGCTGCTCAACCTGCTGCGTGACGACCAACGTCTGCTGTCCTACGACGATGACCAGCTGCCCGACGGCCTGTCAACAGGTTGGCAACTCGTGCACGCAAGTGGTGCGAGCGACTCCCAGTTGCTGCGGGCAAGTGGTCCCGGCTTCGGCCCAGGCGCCGGCTCCCATGCCTCTGCCGGCGACCGGCCAGCAACCTGCACCGCAAGCGGCCGCCCCGGCTGCTCCCGCCGCCCAAGCCCCGGTGACTGTCACCGGTCCGTCCTGCACGAACTGCGGCACGGCCACATCGGCCTCGTGCACCACCTGCTGCGTCCCTGCCACTCGGGGAATTCGCCGCGTCTCCTATATCGGTTCACGCAATGCCTGCTGCCCGACCACTTGTGCCACTTGTGGCGCGACGACGGTTACGGCGGCTCCGGCTCAGCCCGCGACGGTCGTCACGGCCAACTGCTGTGATCCCTGCAATGATGGCTGCGTTGTGACTTGCAGCACCGGCCGACGACTCCGCCTCCGCCGTTAATCCGCAGGCGCCTTCGGCTCATCATTTCCCCAAGGCGACGCAGGTAGCTCTTGTCAGGGCATCCCAATGAAAGCTACCTGCGTCGTCATTGTCTGGAGTGAGACCCATTCCACGTCGGTCCGGGAATGCGGCGTGACCCCGGAACTCTCGATCGACTCCTGAAACGCCGACTGACCGGCCGCTCCGAGGAGCGGCAGATCGGCTATTTGCAATCCTTGGACCTCCCGATGGAATAAAACCTCGTCCGCACCGCCCGTCACGACGCACAGATCATTTCGATTCAACGTCTTCGCCACCCGTTCCGCGAGTTGGCGGCCGGCCTCGGTATCCGGCACGGTGAGCACCACCAGTTCCTTCCCGCTGCCCCGAATCCAGGGCTCGGCCGACTGATAAGCTTCCCGTAGTAGATCCCCCCATGTCACCACCGCGTTTGTCGAATGGGCGAGCAGAATATCAGCGACAGTGGTTTCCGGCATACCCCTCTCGAAGAACTCCCGGGCTTCCTCCAGCATCATCTGCGCCATCTCGCGATCGTCGTTGTTCGTCTCCAAAAAACACTCGAACAGGTTTCGGTGTGATCGCAGGAGGCGTTGTTGGAGCCGGAGTTCGAGTTCGGTGACCACTTCGGGGGAGACCTGCGCCCGAAGAGCTTCGACCGCCGCGTCCAGATCTGGACAGTCGTCGGGCAAAACAGGTAGTTCCGGGCCAAAGAGGCTGAGTTGACCCGTCGATTTGCTTCGACCGATTCGATTCCTCAATGTTTCGATCCGTTCGCGAATCGTGCGGAGATCCCGAGTCTCATCCATGCCAAACGAGGCCAGGGTTTGAAGCAGCCCGGAAGCCGCTTGCCGACGCAGCAGGGCGTAACGCTGGACGATGTACGCATGGAGGTGTCGATAAGCTTCACGGGCGACGGCCTGATAACGTCCGCCGCGGCTCATCGATTCCAGATCGCGGATCAAGGTCAGGACTTTGACGTAGGTATCTCGAACCGGCTTGGCCATCTGGTGCCCATCTGCGTCGAGTTGGGCGGCCCGAGAGCGAAGCCAGTCACGGACAATTCGGCATACTTCTTCGGCACCCGCCAGGCGCCAACCCGGCTGGTCCACCAGGAGCGGCACCAGAGCGGACAACTGACTGAGGATCTTCGAGGTCAAGTCTCGGGCGGCCTCGTCCAACCACTCGCCCAAACGACCCCGCTCGCTTCCCGGGCCATCAGCCGACGGACCGACCATTTGCAGGACCCATTCCAGGTATCGCTCCAAGAGGTGAAGGTCGTCAGCGACAGCTTCGGGCGGCACGCCGGTCGGGTTCAGCGTCGACTCGATGACCTGACGTACATCGCCTCCTAATTTCTGAGCGACGGATTGGTCCAGCAACGATTCCAACTGAGTTGGCTCGACATTCCACGCGGGCAACTGCTGTTGCACCCATGCCACGAGTGGTTGCACCAGATGCGCGGATTCGCGATTTTCCCATTGGGCCAGGATCTCCTGACAGCATTCGCGTGCCAGTCGATCAACGATCGCTCGCCGAGGCCAGGTCAAGCGATAGCTGCCGAATGTTTGCAGCGGAAGGGCGCCGGCATGGTGAGTCGATTGACCGCGGCCCTTGTCGGCTTCACGTCCGACGATGGTCAAAATCTCTTGGAAGAGGAATCCCGCGGCCATTCCCAACAAGGGACGCAGAGCCTGAGCATCGTCGAGTCGTGGGAGCGGCAACAAAGCGCATCGGCGGAAAGGCGGTTCGGGATCGACGAGCAAACCGTCCTTCCGATCAAACAGCGCTTCGTATTGCGTGTTGGGCAAGGAAAAGTGGATCAGCTCGCGCAAGGCGGCGTGGGCATTCGCCAACCCCAATGGGGGCACATTACCTTCGCTGACCTCCGGTAGATACAGCAACGCGTGAATGTCCGGCATCCGATAACCCATACCATCCAACATCCGCTTGGTCGCGTAAGCCAGGTCCAGGAACATCCCGCTGCCGGTTCCCCCCAACAGGCTCGTGACCAGATACACTCGCGGATAATTTGTCTGGAACGACAGTCCCGTCTGGGCGCTCGCTTCACGGAGCGCCGACTCGGTGGTGCACGCTTCGATTTCTTGCCGAATCCGAGTGAGCAGCGGTCGGTAATGATCGCAAAATGCCAGCCGTCCCAAGGCACGATAGCCGGCAGTTGCGGGTTGCTTGGGAATGCGGAAGAGCAATGACGGGGGCAGCCAATCCGTGACAGGGGGGAGATCATTTCGTGGCTGCTGATAATGGCTCGGACGCTGCAATCGCGCCAGGTAAAACTCCTCCGGATCGACCGCTGCCGACGAACGACTAATGGCTTGCAACGTGTCGGGTTCGGTGTCCAGGTAAAGAAACCGCAGATGAGGTAAAGTCCCGACCCCGAATCGCTCCCGAACGGCTCGCCGCAATCGCTGCAAGGTCAGCAAACCGAATTGCCCCAGCCCGATCACCAAGGTGGGGCGTAGAGGCCCCGGACCGATTTTCTCCGGCACGACCGGGCGAGGAGGCTCCCGCCGGGGCGTCGGCAGGCGAAGATTCGCCACCGTCGGTTTTTTCTCCGGCGACAAATGAGACGGGGAGGTTGGTTTCCGGACCAGGGGCGGGAGCTTCGGCGAGTTGATCGCCTCTACCGGGGCGTTCCCCGTCGCCGCGGCAGGCGGCGAGTTGGAAACAGGCGGTTTTCCCGATCCGGCCGGGTTGTCTCGCTCCGACTCGCGCAAGGCGCGAACCATTTCCGTACAACTGGGGAAGCGTTGCTGCGGATCTTTCGCCAGCGCCCGAGCGATAATGGGTCGGTCGTGCGGGGGAAGGGGAACCAAATCCGGAGGCGACTGCAAATGTTGCATCATCAACTGACGCGCGGTCGTGCCGTGGAAGGGTCGCTCGCCGGTCAGCAGTTCTTGATAGACGATGGCGAGACTGTACTGATCGCAGAAACGGGTGACTCGCGATTCAAAGGTTTCCGGGGCCGCGTAGACCGGTGTCACTCCGCCGGTCAGGGTAGCATTCATCCCTTCGAGATCTTTCGCCAAGCCAAAGTCGGCGATCTTAATGTGTTGGAACACGAGGAAGATATTTTGCGGCTTAATGTCCATGTGCTGGAGTTGGAACTGGGTGTTCATCAGGTCCAGCGCTTCGGCCGTTTCCTCCATGTAGCGCAACAACTCTTCGCGAGGGATGCCGGGCAAACCTTGGAGTTGACACTCACGGAAGCGATCGAAGAGGTTGCGGTCGGCCAACTCCATGACAATGACGAGTTGGCCTTCGATGACATCGATGCGTTCCAGCGACAGGATGTACGGATGCCGGATGGACTTGACGCGGTTGAGGGCTTTGAGTTCCTGTTCGGCGGGTTTGCCGTTCTCGGTCGCTTCGTCGAGGTTGCCGTAGACGAACTTGATCGCCTTGAGCATGCCGCCCGGGGCTTCCGCCTTCCAGACTTCGCCGTAGCCTCCTCGTCCGAGGCGTTCAATCAGGCGATAGCCTGGGATCGGCTCGGCATTGACGGTTAGTCGCACGCCCACGGCGGTTCCTGACAGTCGCCCAGCGCCGACCGGGAGTCGGCAGGGATTCTTGAATCAGTCAAGACTTCCAACGCCCAAAATCTAGCTTGCAGGTCGCGCCGAAGCAAACACCGGTGATGCTGCCGAATTCAATGCCGACCATACACTTCCTCTATCGTCCCGGGATCCAGGTTGATCATGCCGGAGTCCGTTTACGCTTTGTCGATCAAGCAACCATGGGCGGCCTTGATTGTGCACGGAGTCAAGCGGGTCGAGATTCGCCGTTGGCGCACCTTTCGTAACGGACGGATCATGATTCATGCCGCCGGTCGACCGGACCGACGACCGGAAGCTTGGTCCAAGGTCCCCCCTCATTTGCTGCCGGCAACCGAATACCAGGGCGGGATCGTCGGCTCGGCACGACTCGTCGCCATCCGCGAGTATCATCATCCGGACGAATTTCAAACCGACTTCCGCCTCCATTTAAATGACCCGTCGTGGTTCGTGCCTCCTCTACTGTACGGTTTCGAATTCGCGGATCCGGTCGTTCTGCCCTTTCGGCCTTGCCCGGGGTGGGTGCGTTTCTTCCGTGTGGAGGGCGTCTCCTGATGAGTCAGCTTCTCGTCAGCGTCCGCAATGTCGCGGAAGCCGCCGAGGCGTTGGCCGGTGGCGCCGACCTCATTGACGTGAAAGAACCACAACGAGGATCCCTGGGGCCCGTCGATCCGGAAACGCAGCGAGCCATCGTCCGGTTCATCGGTGGGCGGCGTCGGATCAGTTTAGCACTGGGGGAACTGGACGACGCCCAAAACGTTCTCAGCCGAGTGGACGTCGCCGCCCTCTCTTTCCTGAAAGTCGGGTTGGCCGGTTGGGCCCGTCGTGATTGGCCGGCCGCCCTCCGCGTTCTGACCCGTTCCGTCGCGTCCCTGCCTGCGGCGTCATTCGTGGCGGTCGCCTATGCTGATCATCAGCGTGCCGATGCCCCGTCGCCCGACGAAATTCTCGACTTCACCGTGACGTACGGCTTGGGAGCCTGGATGATCGACACCGCGATCAAGGATGGGACAAGCCTGTTTTCCTGGTGCTCGCCCGAGTCGCTGCAACGATGGGGTCGCCGGTGTCAGCAGGCGGGGATCCCCTGGGCCGTCGCCGGCTCGTTGCGTTTGGAGGATGTGGATGATCTCCGCGAGCTGGCGCCGAGTTGGGTGGCGGTCCGGGGGGCGGTGTGTCCGAAGGGCCGCAACGGAATGTTATGTCGGTCTCGGGTGTCGATTTGGGTCGAGCGGCTGAAGATTCCCGCCGGGCGAACCGTGACCGCTTCCGCGAATTCAAGGAGTTTACAGCATGTCCCACGCCGTCATCATTGACGCCGTCCGAACCCCCATCGCACGGGCCCAAGCGGACAAAGGTTATTTCCGGGATACTCGGGCCGACGATCTGTCCGCGGACCTGATGGTAGGCCTGCTGTCCCGGGTCGGTCTTTCTCCCCATGAAGTGGAAGACATTCATTGGGGCTGTGTCAAGCAGCACGAGGAGCAAGGCTTCAACATCGCGCGGAATGCGGCCCTCATCGCCGATTTGCCCTTGGAGATTGGCGGAGTGACCGTGAATCGGCTATGCGGTTCGTCCCTGCAAGCGATTCATCAGGCGGCCATGAGCATCCTCGCGGGTTGCGAAGACGTCCAGATCGCCGGCGGTGTCGAACACATGCATCACCTGCCGATGGATACTGGGGTATCGATCAGCCCACGCTTGTTGCGCAAACACAGCCCGGCGGTCTTGAACATGGGCTTGACCGCGGAGAATCTCGCCCTTCGTTACCGCATTTCCCGCGAAGAACAGGATGCCTTCGCTCTTCGCAGCCACCAACGAGCCGCCGACGCGACCGACAGTGGTCGCTTCCAGAAAGAAATCGTCCCCACCTGGGGGCGCGACGAAGAGGGGCGGCGAAAAGTTCTGCATCAGGATCAGGGGATCCGACGCGACACGTCAGCGGAGAGTTTGGCGGCCCTGAAACCCGCGTTCATGCCGCAAGGAGGCACGGTCACGGCGGGAAATTCGAGCCAAATCAGCGTCGGAGCGGCGGCTCTGCTCCTCATGTCCGAACGTCGAGCTCACGAGTTGGGTCTTCCCCCGATCGCACGAGTCAAAGCGATGGCCGTTGCCGGTGTCGATCCCTCCCTCATGGGCATCGGTCCGGTGCCCGCTGTCCACAAAGTTCTTCAGCGGGCTGGTCTTCGCCTGGAAGACATCGACCTTGTCGAACTGAATGAGGCCTTTGCCGCTCAGGCTTTGGCAGTGATCAAGCTTCTGAAGCTCGACTTGGACCGCGTCAACGTCAACGGCGGAGCGATCGCGTTGGGGCATCCGCTCGGAGCCAGTGGCGCCCGCATCGCCACGACGCTGCTGCACGAAATGGTCCGAAGGCAAGCACGATTCGGTCTGGCCACCATGTGCATCGGGGCTGGCCAGGGGATCGCCACCATCTTCGAGAGGGTCTGACATGAAAAAAGCCCGGATGATTTTCGACAAAGCCGATTTCCCCTCGTGCCACGCCTCCACCATCGTCGAAGCCGCGCCGGGAAGGTTCCTGGCCGCTTGGTTCGGTGGCAGCAGCGAGGGACGCCAAGACGTCCGCATCTGGCTGGCCCGAGGCGATGGCGAAACCTGGTCCCCGCCGGAGATGATCGCCCGCGAAATGGGAGTCCCTTGTTGGAACCCCGTCTTGTTCCGCTCGCAAGTCGGCACGCTGTTTTTGTGGTATCGTGTCGGACCGAACCCCATGAGTTGGACAACCTTCCTGCGTCTCTCGACCGACCAAGGTCAAACCTGGTCCGAGCCGCGACAATACCCCGCGGGGCTGCTCGGCCCCATTCGCGCCAAACCGATCCAACGCCGCGACGGTACGATCCTGGCCGGTAGCTCGGTCGAAAGCTATCGCACTTGGACCAGTTGGGTCGAACGCTCCGTGGACGATGGCAAGACCTGGAAAAGATTCGGTCCGATCGAAGTGCCCGGGCATCCCTATGGCTTGATTCAACCGACCCTTTACGACACCGCCGACGGTCGTCTCATTGCTCTGTGCCGATCTCGCGGCTTGGGTGCGATCTGTCGCTCCGAATCCCGCGACGGCGGAGAGACATGGTCACCAGCTGCCCCGATCGACCTGCCCAATCCCAACGCCGGCATCGACGTCACGCGGCTCGCCTCAGGAAAATTGATCCTCATTTTCAATAATTCCAAAACCGCCCGAACTCCGCTCTCCCTCGCGTCGTCGTCGGATGATGGTCAGTCATGGAAAATTTTCGAGGATTTGGAGACCGAACCGGGAGAGTATTCCTATCCGGCAATCATTCAAGCATCCGACGGTCGATGCCACATGACCTACACCTGGAGGCGGACGCACATCAAACATGTGGTCATGGATCCGCCGACTGATTGACCCCGCTGGCAGCGCCTCGCATCAGGCAAATGTCGCTGCCAGGGCATCGAGGACCAAAGCAAGCTGGACACGGCGATCGACTTGACGTTCCGCGTCGAGGCAGCGATCCAGCAAGTCAAGCAGTTGCTCCACGTTCCAGCGCTTCGCCAAGCGGGTGGCGATGTCGCGGGTATCCTCGTCGAGGTCCGGGGGCAAAGCTCCGTGGGCCGACCTCAAAGCTTGGGACAGCAGATCGACGAGAAGTTGGATCGAGAGCACCGCTCGATGGCGTTGCGAGGCGGCGTCCTTCCCTGCCGACTCGACAAAGGTCCGCCAACTCTCCGCCAACTCGATCGGGTTGCACGGCCGCTGACTTAGACGCGAGGCAAGCTGCTGTCGGAATTCCCATAAATTGTCATCAGCCAAGGCAAGGGCCTGACCCGGGCTGCCGCCGCTGAGCTTTGCCAATCGCTGGGCGTGCCCTTCGTCGCAACCGTGGTGCCGCAAAATTTCCACCACGTCGGAGGTCGATAAGGCCGTAAAGCGGACCACCTGGCAACGCGACACGATGGTGGGTAACAGCGTCTCGACATCGGTCGCCACGAGAATCAACAATGAATGAGACGGCGGCTCCTCGAGCGTCTTTAAAAAGGCGTTGGCGGCGGTGTCATTCATGTCATCGGCATCATCAATGATGGCGATTTTCGTGCCTCCTCGCGCGGGCTTGAGCGCCAGACGGCTGCTGATCTCGCGGATCACGTCAATGGACAGTTCCAACTTGTCATCGGGGCGAGAGACGAGGATCAGGTCGGGATGGGTGCCGGATTCCACTTGGAAACAGGCGGGGCACTTTCCACAAGCGTCGATTGGGTCCGACGACGACTCGCACAACAAACTTTTCGCCAACTGCTGAGCGAACCGTCGTTTGCCGACACCTCGGGGACCGACGAACAGATAGGCGTGGGCGAGTCGCCGATGTCGGAGCAATTCGAGGAAGTGCGACACGAGCCGATCATGCCCGCGGATCTCGCTCCAAGACATGTTCCACCTCGTGCCGAATTCGCCGCTGCACCTCTTCCACGTCGCCGGTGGCATCGACGATGCGAATGACCTCCGGGTGTCGCTCGGCCTCGCGAAGGAAGCCGAGCCGGACACGCTCTTGATAAGCCGGCCCACGTGCCTCGAAGCGGTCCTGCTTGCGGGCGCGACGAACCGCAAGATCCACGGGCAAATCGAGGACGAGGATCAGATCGGGCAGCACGCCGTGTGCCGCTCGACTCCCCACCGACCACAGCCATTCGGGATCGATATCGGCCGCGTGTCCCTGGTAGACCACGGTCGATAACAAAAAGCGGTCGCCCACCACCCACTCGCCCCGGTGCATGGCCGGCTGAATCACTCGCCGAACCAACTCGGAGCGGGCGGCCATGAACAACAAGGCCTCGGTGATCGGCTGCAGGTCGTCACGGGAGTGCAAGAGGATCTCGCGGAGTCGCTGCCCCACCCAGGTATCACCCGGATCGCGACAACAGGTGACGGCGATTCCTCGCCGACGCAGATCATCGGCGAGCAAGCCCTGATGCGTCGTTTTACCACTGCCATCCATCCCCTCCAGGGCGAGGAAGACGGGCCGGCGGCGAGAAGATGCGGTCACGGGGCCTCCTCGGAGATCATGCCGAGAATCTGACCCGGATCGAGCCGATCTTGAGGAAAGGCATGTTTTTCCGCGAGCACCCCCGTCGCCGGGGCAACGATCTCGAACGTGGCCCGTTCCGTGAGGACTTCGACGATCCGTTCGCCTTCCAAGACGCGCTCGCCGTGTTCGGCATACCACACGCTTAGACGGGCCGGACCGGCGCCGAGATCAGGCATTCGGATCGGCATGGGCATGGGGTCGCACCATTTCGTCAGCGTGATAGCTGGAGCGGACGAACGGTCCGGCAACGACTTGGAGAAAGCCGAGGCGACGCGCAACCTCCGCGAGGGCATCGAACTCACTCGGCGGGACGTACCGTGCCACGGGGATGTGTTTCAGAGTGGGCGCCAGGTATTGCCCCAATGTCAGGATGTCACAGCCGACGGCCCGGGCATCGGCCAGGACGTCAAACAGTTCGTCCACCGTTTCGCCCAGACCCAGCATCAGGCCGGTCTTGGTGATGATCGACGGGTCGCGTCGTTTGACGTAAGCGAGAAGATCAAGGCTCCGTTGATAGTCAGCCCGACCGCGGGCACGTCGATATAATCGGGGCACGGTTTCGAGATTGTGGTTGAACACCTCGGGTCGCGCGTCGATCACCGTGTCCAGCGCCTTGGGATCGCCGAGAAAATCGGGCGTCAAGACCTCGACTGCGGCACCTGTTCGTAGCCGGACGGCGAGGATACATCGGCGAAAATGATTCGCCCCGCCATCGGGCAGGTCGTCGCGGGTGACCGAGGTGATCACGACATGTTTCAGCCGCAAGCGGAAAGCAGCTTCGGCGAGTCGCTCCGGTTCATCCTCCTCGACATCCAAGGGTTGGCCTCGGGAGACCGAGCAAAAGCCGCACGGACGGGTGCAAATGTTCCCGAGGATCATGAAGGTGGCCGTTCGCCGCGACCAACACTCGGCTTGATTGGGGCATCGCGCATTGACGCAAACCGTTTGCAGCTGCAATTCATCGAGCAGCCGCTGCGTGAAAAAGTCTTCGTTCCCACGGGGCAGCGGCTTTTTCAGCCAATCGGGCAGGCGTCGTTGAGGCGGTTCCGCCAGCAAAGGTAAGGCACGCATCCCTCATGTCCCAAAAAATTCCTGCGAGCGGCTCCAGATCAAGGCCCCCAGCGATTCGAAGGTGCGGCGATGAACCGATCGGCTCAGGAGGGGAATGTTTCGACTATCATCGGAGGTCCGTCCCGGCCGCAGTACATAATCATCAAACCCAAACCGCTCACGCATGTGTTCGACGATTCGCTGACGGACCAGTTGCGGATTGATCGACAAGCGTCGTTCCCGCTCAATCGAGGTCATGGGCGACGCTCCACCGCCGCAATCGACCCGCCGAAACGGCTCTAAATCCGGATTCACGTTCAACACCGTGCCGAAGTATGATACCCAATTCCGAACGGCGACTCCCACCTGAGCGATCAGCCGGCCATTTACCGCGACGCCACTTGGGTCGTGCGAAGCGGAGCGAATGTTCGCATCCGCCACAACATTTCTCATCACGTCGCGAAGGTGGCTGAGATAGGTCGGCAGGTTGAGACCCAGGCGACGAAGCGGGAAAATCGGGTAAATGGCCAGCTGTCCGGGCAGATGCAGCGTGCAGCCACCGCCTCGGTTGACCCAGCGAATGCTCCAATTTCTTTGACGCAACTCGTCCGCGTCGAAGCGGATATCGGCACGACTGCCTTCCCGTCCCACGCTGATCAACGGTTCATGTTCGCAGAGCAGGAGGACGGCGCGGTCGGTCGATCCCGACACCTCGTAGACCATGCGCCTCTGCCACGTCAGCAGTTGCTCGAAGGGAACATGATCCAGAAGATAGACTTCCAACGTGGACACGAAGGCAACCGCCTGTTCTCCCTTAGGGCGAATCTCACCGTCGCCGCTGGTCCTCGTATTCTAACAATCCGTTAGGGCGCATGAAAGGTCCGCGGGGGTTCCGCGGCTTCCCTTCCGGAAGAGCCGAGTCCGTTCATGTCCCTCAGCGAGCGTGAGATGTGAATTTCAGGATACCGCCGATGTCGCGACGGACGTGGATCGGGCCTTGGGTCTTGGCGGTGCTGACGACTTTGTTGAATGCCGCCAAACCGCCTTGTGTCGATGATCCTGCCTATCTAGCGGTCGCTCGGCAAATCGCTCGGAAGCCCTGGGATCCCTATGGTTTTGAGCAATTCTGGTACGATCGCCCCCAGCCGGCCCATGAAGTGCTCGCCCCTCCTGTTTTGCCCTTTTGGCTCGCTTTGGGCCTTGTCGCAGTGGGCGACCGGCCTTTCCTGTTGAAATGCTTCTTGTTTCCTTTCGCTTGCCTCTTGACGACCTCGCTGCACGACCTGTTGCGACGAGCGGCCCCTGCCGTTGCGTTACCGGCTCTCGTCGCCATTGTCTTTTCTCCTTTCCTCCTCCCCGCGTTCAACTTCATGCTCGATGTCCCCGCTTTTGCCCTCTCCTGCACGGCGATCCGCCTGTTCCTCAGCGCCGCTCGAAGTGGTCGTGCGTCGGCGGCGGGCCTCGCCGGTCTTGCCGCAGGTTTGGCCATGCAAACCAAGTACACCGGTCTGCTGGTCCTGCCCGTCGTCTTCCTGATCGCTCTGATCTCCGGACGAGTGCGGCTCGGCTCGATCAGTTGCGGGCTGGCGGCGACGATCTTCGTCGCGTGGGAGCTTTACACCGCCAGTCGTTACGGTCAATCGCATTTCCTTCTGGCTTGGCAAACTCAATCGACGTCCTGGGCGGATCGCTTCGGGTGGACGGTCTTCGGTATTCGTTTGCTCGGAAGTGTCGGCCTCCCCTTGATCCTTTTGGGGGCGGCATCAATGACCCGGCTTCGCAGCGCCGTGCTTCTCATCGCCGGCGCATGGATCGCGATGTTGGCCGGCTACGCTCTAAGTGAGGATCGACGCGACTCCGTTTGGCTTCCGCCTGAAGAGCGAATCGGTTCGGGTTATGGTCGATGGATGCTGACCATTTGGGGAAGCGCTGTCCTGGGCGTGCTTCTCGGTGCCGTCGCTCGATCGGCAGGGCGAGAGCGGCTGCGGGGGCTTCGCTCGCCCAGCGGCTGGTTGCTCTGTTGGTTCGTAGTGGAAATCGCAGGGTTCTTTCTGATGTCGCCCTTCCCCGCGGCTCGCCGCGTCCTGGGGTCGGCCAGCGTCGGTTGTCTCCTCCTCGCTCGGTCGATGAAATGGAGCCGACCGAAAAAGGGATTGATTTGGTTGACCGCAGGACTGAGCGCGGGCAGCGGCTGTTTCTTCGCCCTGACCGATCTTGCCGACGCCCAGTTAGAACCTCAGGCCGTGCGGGCCGCCGTCGAGTGGATCCGAACCGAGTCCGCCGTCGGTGAAATTTGGTACGTCGGCCATTGGGGGACGCAAGAGGCCGCAGAACGCGCCGGTTGTCAGCCTTGGATCCCCGGTCGAAGTCGCGTGCAGCCAGGGGACTGGCTTCTCATCCCCTCCTCGTGGATCGTGCAGCCCCAACAAGTACTCGACGATTCCAAGTGGCAGTGGGTCAACACAGTCTCCATCGACCGCCGTTGGACTTTTCGGACCTTGCCTCCCTACTACGGTGGGGATCAGTCGATCGAAGTCTGGCCCAACCCGATGATTCAGTGCCGAATCTACCGCGCCCGGTCCAATGACGATCGTTAGCACCGGGTCGACGCTCCCCGCCGGGTCACAGGCGGTGAGGTCAGGGCGCTAAAGAGATGCGAGCGATGAACAATCGGGCATGATCGCCGTGTTCGAGAAACGTTTCCATCATCAGCGACAGATCGGGCTTGATTTGGTCGATTTTGACGGGATTCAGGGCGAAGTTGTGAGTGCGTCGGATCGTGAGCGGCTTGCTGAGATCGACCATGTTCGGTGTCAACCAAACCGAGACTTGTTTCAACCCCACACCGTGAACGTCGATCAGGTTGCCCGGTCGGACAATCGCTTGCAGTTGAGCAGGGTATCGAGGTATACCCCGATCCGATTCGATGTAGCCGGGGCGGAACTCGTCGGCCGTGAGCCAGTAGAAATGAGAACTCGAGGGACGCGCCGTCACGAGAGCGGTCCACTCTCCCGTCGGCCAGCGCCCGAGTTCGGGGAAGGGGAAGATTCGGCGACGCCGGCCGAGCCAATCGAAGATGAAAGGTAATTCGCCCAGGAACGAATCGCGACCACGACCGGCATAGATGACGCTCAGGCAGGGAAATCCGCGGTTGATCCAGTTTTCCATGACTCGCATGAGGTGCGGAGCGCTGTCGCCTCCGTATTCGCCAGCGACGAGATAAAAGGGAAGATGAATTGCGTTGGGCCAATAACGAATGAGCAGGTCTTTGCGCGGGTTGGCACCGATCGGGACGACGGCCGCAAACAAATCGGGATGCGACAAGCCGACATCCCACGCCGCCTCGCCCCCACCTCCTTGCCCCGCCAGGAAGATCCGGTCATCGTCGATATGGAAGCGAAGCTTGGCGTCGCGGAGGACGTCGAGGATTTTCTGCCGGTCTTCCTCCTCGTAGCGATATCCGCCCCCGAAACCCGCCCCCCACTCCGGAGCGACGACCACATAACCGCGGCGCATCGCTTCCGCTCGAAAACGCTCCAGGATGCGTTGGGGTCGCTCGTCATCGTCGTGCAAGAGAACCAGTAAGGGATAGGGTCGGCCGGGGCGATATTCAGGCGGAAGTTGAACCCAATACGTCACCGGCGAGCGCGAGACGCCCGGCAGTTGAGTCCGTCGCTCCTGGGGTTGAGGCGACGGACCCAGGCCTTCAAACGAGAAAGGTTCGACCTCGGCTGGGGGTAACAGGGCGATGATCCGGGCCAGCTCTTCGATTTCGACCGTGGGGCCTTTTTCATAACGCTCCAACAACAGTTGTCGGTCCCGAGACAGGGGCGTGCGGATGTAGGTCGCGGCCATCTCTCGTGCTCGCCACAATCGCTGCGCGACCTCGGGTCGTCCGTCGGCTGCTTCCTTGCCCAAAAGCCAGCCGCTCACCGCTCGCGCCAGTAATTGATCGGGTCGATCGACCGGGTCGCGGCCGGCCTTGACCGCTCGCTCCGCCTGCTCCGCCAGATTCAAAAAAGGCTCCAAGCGTTCCAGCCCATCGACGTGCAGTTCGTCCCGGATCGCCGAGGCCGCATCGCACAGCAACTCGGCGAATGGACCTTCCACTCCGTCGGGCAGAGTCCGCAAATATCTCCGGGCAAGTTCCAAGCGTCGACTCAGCGACTCGACTTTGACGCGAAGGGCATTGATCCGGAGGCTCAAATCAGCCTCAAGCCCCTCCTTCGGCAATTGCTGGAGAAGTTGCCGACATGTTTCCAGTTGTCCCACCTCCCACGCGCGCTGGGCATCGTCGAGCTGGCTTGCCGCCACCAACTGCCGGAGCGCCTCCCTCGAACTTCGCACCCGCTCGTGGGCATCGGGAAGGTTTTGCTCGATGTCATCCAACTCACGGGCGGCATCGTCGTACCAGCGACATTCGACCAGGAAACGGTAGAACTTGAACCGCTTCTCGATCGGGTCTTTCTCATCCTTGATCTGCGGAAATTGCACGGCCCACGACTTGACCAGGTTGCGATCGATTTCCGTGGTCAGATAATTCTGCGCCCACGCGTAATCGATCGAATAAACCCGCATCTGGTAGGGGCTGAGAAAAGAGAGAACCTGCTCGACGTCGATGAAGCGTCGGCCCGTATCGTCGAGTAAAAGTTTGACCCGCCGTTTGCCTTTTTCGTCGAATTGGAGCGTTCCTTGGACCCGACCGCCGGGCAGCTTCAACAAGGGGCGGGCGGAGATCGACCGCTGCAGCTGCAACAGGTCGGCAAAGCGATCGTCCTGCGTTGGGGGCCGCGCGACATCCAGTTGAATCGGGCTGAAAAAGACCAGCCGCGTGCCATCCCACACGGTGTAGACGTTGTTTCCCTTGGGGACTGGCAGAGCCAAGCCGGTGGCGCGATCGACGAGCTTGTCGCGCTCCATCATGACCCGACCGTGCAAAACGGTGCCGTCTTTGAGATAGACAACGTCGGCCCGGCTGGAACCGATCCAGGCCAACAAAAGTCCCCCGAGCAGCAAAAGATCAATTCGAGAGATCATGCACCTCTTCTCGCGGAGACGTTCCGCTAGGCGATGACAACCGGCGGCAAGGGACCAATTCGGGCCCATCCCGACCATCATTCTGACCCAACGGAACGACGAGTCAAGCAGCCAACTTCTGTCTCCCATCAACCCAGCTGACAAAAATTGGAATCATCGCCGAAATTGCGGCTCTGGGCGGACCCTTTTTCAGCAACAAACGGCGCTGGCTTGACGCTCGTTGGCGGATCGTCCAAACTGAGCGGTGGGAGGCCTCATCGACTGATCGATCGGTCCGACTTCCCTTCGCCGCTCGGAGTGATCCATGCCCATCCGTTTTCGCTGCGGCCATTGCAACCAACTTTTGGGCATCGCTCGTCGAAAGGCGGGTAGCGTCGTCAATTGTCCGAAGTGTCATCAGCAACTGGTCGTGCCTTCGCCCGAAGGACAGGACGCATTGGCGGCGATCGCGCATCATCCCCCAACACCGCAAAAAGAGCAGCCCCGATCGACCTCGCGTCCGCCGGAGCCGCCCCCCGGTGGGTTTGTCTTCGAGCGAAGCGACTTCGAGGAACTGCTCCGCCCTGCGTTGGAACCGGTCGGTCGATCAAAAAAATCGGAGGGCAACCTGGCCCCAGAGATCCCGCTCGCAGAAACTGCTGTTCCGACCCGAGGTGAATTTCCATTTGATCTATCGCAGCCGGCGGCGACTCCGCTGGTCACCATGCCCGAGCAAAGGCCCGGCAGGTCCCAGATACCGCGAACTTCGCCGCGTGGGGTCCTGTTGAGTGTTTCCTCGGTCATCGTGCTGGCGGCGTTGGCACTGGGAGGGATGATCTTCGCCTTTGGCGGCGGATTGTTGGTCGGCCGGTATTTTCTCTCACCTCGCTGAGCCGATCAGATCGAGCACTGACTCTGACTCGTCGCGACACCTCGGGCCGTACGCCTTGAAGCGTTCCCAGGTCCGGCCATCATCCGAGCAGGCGTCGGATCGTACAATAAATAAATCCCGGGAGAGAGGCTCTTCGCGACGAACAACGGCTTGGGGCATGAAGATTGTTCATTATCCACACCCGGCGTTGAGGCACGTTGCCAAACCGCTCACGGCCATCGATGCGGAGGTGCGTCGATACGCGGGGCAGATGCTGGAATTGATGTACGCCGCCAAGGGGCTCGGCCTGGCCGCCCCTCAGGTCGCCTTGCCCTACCAGCTTCTGGTCATGAATTACTCGGGCGATCCCAACCACAAAGAAGACGAATGCGTCGCCATCAACCCTGTGCTCGTGGAGAAGAGAGGCGGAACCCAGGATGGCAGCGAGGGCTGCCTTAGTTTTCCGGAACTGTATCAGAACGTCCGCCGGGCCAAAACCGTCGTCGTTCGAGCCTATGATTTGGACGGGCAACTCTTCGAGGTGACCGTGAGCGATTTGGGGGCCCGGTTGTGGCAGCACGAAATCGACCATCTCCACGGCATCTTGTACATCGACAAGATGGGGCTGCTCGGCAAACGAGCGGCGCGTCCGTTTTTGGAGGAGTTTGAATCGCGTTTCCGCCGAGGGCAACAGCGGGGCGAAATCCCCTCCGATGAAGAGATCGAGCGGGCGTTGCAAGAGTTGGAAAAGGCGCCGATTGTTGGTCCGATTTTGTGAGCTGATCCTCTGCCATTGAGCCTTTGATGCGTCTCGTCATGATGGGCACCGGCAAGTTTGCCGAGCCGACTCTCGAAGCTCTGTGCCAACAGGGGGAACAAGTCGTCGGCGTGGTGACGCAACCGGATCGTCCGGTCGGTCAACAGCGTGCCAGTACCCGGCAGTCAGGCCGAGGCATCAAATCCATCGCGGCGGACTTCGGCATCCCGCTGGCGCAACCCGAACGCATCAACACCCCTGAAGGGATCGCTCTGCTGACCGAGTTCCGCCCGGATCTTCTCGTGGTGGTGGCGTATGGTCAGATCCTCAAGCCGCACGTCTTGGCCACCGCGACGCACGGCGGGATCAATGTCCACGCCTCGCTGTTGCCGAAATACCGCGGGGCGGCTCCCGTGGCTTGGGCCATCTGGAATGGCGAAACGCAGACCGGAGTGACAATCATCCGCATGACCGCTGGCCTGGATGCGGGCGACATCCTCGCCCAGAAAGTCGTGGACATCTTACCCGATGAGACGGCCGGGGAATTGGAGGCCCGGTTGGCTCCCGTGGGTGCCCAATTGGCCGTCGATGTCATCCAGCAATTGAAGCGCGGTCCCATTGCTGGCCGAGCCCAAGATCCCTCCCAGGTCACCAAAGCGCCCAAGTTACGCAAAGAGATGGGCTTGATCGACTGGTCTCAACCCGCGCGGCGCGTCTGGAACCAGATCCGAGCCATGCAGCCGTGGCCCACTCCTTACTCCTTCCTGCACCGCACTGGCCAACCACCGCAACGGGTGCTGATACTTGACGCCACTTCCATCGACTCCGTTGGGCGTGTTGGTCCTCCGGGGAGGGTGTTCACCGAGCCTGGTGTCGATGGCGACCCCGCGATGTTGGTGATTTGCGGCGAGGGCACCCTGTTACGCATTTTGGGCTTGCAACCGGCGGGCAAGAGGCTGATGACCGCCGCCGAGTTCTTGCGCGGCCATCCTCTCGGTACGGGCGACTTCTTCGGGGCAGAGCGGCCATGAAACGTCAACCCGCCCCGTCGGCTCGATCTCTCGCACTGACCATTTTACAAGAGACGGGCCGGCAGCCGAAATTCGTCCAGCGTCTCACCGATGAAGAGCTCCGCTTAGGTGATCTGCCCCCAGCCGAAGCTCGTTTGACCACGCACCTGGTGTACGGCGTCTGGCGCCGTCGGGCCACCCTCGATACCTTACTTCGTCCGTGTGTCCAACGTCCGTTACGCGACATCGAACCTTGGTTGCGCGACGGCCTCCGCTTGGGGGCTTATCAAATGGTCTTTCTTTCGCGCATTCCCCTTCATGCCGCTGTTCATGAGACCGTCGAGTTGGCGGCGCAATGGGGTCGGCCCCGAGCCAAGCGCTTCCTGAATGCCGTCCTCCGACGACTGACTCAAATCCTTACCCCGCAGACGGTCGAGGGACCTGCCGTCGACGCGGTGCCACTGGAGGAGGGTGTTTATCGGCAGTTGGCCGAGCCGGTCTTTCCCGATCCGAGAAGTCAACCCTGCGATTATCTGGCCGCGGCCATGTCGTGGCCGGGCTGGCTGAGTGAACGATGGTTGAAGCGGTACGGCTGGGAGGAATGTTTGCGGTTGGGATTCTGGTTCGTGCAACCGGCCCGGTTGTGGCTTCGCGCCAACCGTTGCCGCATCTCTCGGAATGATCTGCTGGCGTGCTATCAACAAGCCGGCCTTGCTGCTCAGCCGGGCGAGTATCCGGAGGCGGTCCGCTTGGACGATTCACGACCGATCCGAGACCTGCCGGGCTACGCCGAGGGTTGGTTTACCGTGCAGGATGAGTCAGCGATGCGGGCCGCCGCCGCCGTCGCACCCCAACCCGGTTGGCGCGTGTTGGACTTGTGTGCCGCTCCAGGCGGGAAAACGACGCATCTCGCCGAACTGATGAATGATGTGGGGCAAATCGTCGCCTGCGACACGAGGGCCGATCGGTTACGCCTCGTGGATGAGCTAGCCCGTCGGCTGGGATTAACGGCGATTACCACCCACGACGTCTCGCAGGGACTGCCCCCAGGCCCCTTCGACGCCGCTCTGGTCGATGTGCCTTGCACCAATACGGGGGTCTTGGGCCGACGTCCCGAGGTTCGTTGGCGTTTGCGTCCCGACTCGGCGGCACGAATGATTCCCTTGCAGACGAAATTGCTGCTCGAGGCGGCCGAGAGGGTTCGCCCCGGGGGAGTTGTCGTGTATTCAACGTGCAGTATCGAGCCGGAGGAGAACGAAACTCTCATTGAAGCGGTGCTGAGACAAGTGCGTTGGCTGACGAGGGAAGACGAGGTTGCCGCGGTCCCAGGCCGACCGGCTGATGGGGGTTACTGGGTTCGGCTGCGACGTCATTGAACGCCTCAGAAGAAGCGATAGAACTCGACGCAGAAGCATCGTCGCTGCCTGATTTGGGGAGAAGTTGTGAAAGCCATCGTCTTTGATCGTCATGGAGATCCCGCCGACGTGTTGCAGGTGTGGGACATGCCTGAGCCGGAACCGAGCTTTGGTCAGGTTCGGGTGCGGATGTTGGCCGCCCCGATCAACCCGTCGGATTTGCTGACGATCGAGGGACGCTACAGCAAGGTGCCGCAACTGCCGGCGTTACCCGGCTATGAGGGTGTGGGCGTCGTCGAGAAGACCGGCGGTGGATTGCTGGGCCGACTTCGCCTTGGCAAGCGGGTCGCGGTCATCAGCGCTCATGGGGGGACTTGGTCGGAATTCTGCATCGTCAGCGCCAAACACGTCGTCCCGATGCCTGAGGAGATTTCCGATGAGCAGGCGGCCATGTTTTTTGTCAATCCGATCACGGCCGTGGCAATGGTGCGTTCGGCTCTGGCCGTGCCACCGGGCGAATTTTTGCTGCAATCAGCCGCCGGCAGCGCCCTGGGCCAAATGGTGATCCGCTTGGGCCAAACATTCGGCTTCCGCACCATCAACGTCGTCCGTCGTCGTGAACAGGCTGAGCAGTTGCGGCACTTGGGAGGCGACGTCTGCATCAGCGAAGCGGATGGCCCCATCGTCGATCAAGTTCGGGCGGCGACCAACGGGCAGGGAGTCCGCTTCGCCATCGAATGTGTGGGCGGGTCCACCGGCAGCGCCATCGTTCAATGCCTGGGCCCTCGGGGACGATGCCTGGTCTACGGCCTGCTCTCCGGCGAGCCGATCCAAGTCGATCCCCGGCAGATGATCTCTCAGGGCAACATCATCGAAGGCTTCTGGCTGGCAGCGTGGCTCCCCCGCCAGGGTATCCTCCGGACGTTGCGACTGTTTCGACAAGTCAAGAAACTGATGTGCGCCGGCGTCCTGCGTAGCGACATTGCTGCCAGCTACCCGCAAGCAGATGTGACGCAAGCGATGCGACATGTGCAACAGTCGGCCCGAGGCGGCAAAATCCTGCTCCGCATCTCCCCCCGTTGAAACCGGACAGCCCGCCCGCTACGGATTCGGTGTCGGCGGCGACGTGGCTTCCCCGATCTGCTCCCGCAGGTAGCGAATCGCGGCTTCGAGTTGGCGATCCGGATCCATCGGCTTGGGGGCTCGCCTCTGCGCCGGGTTGGGTATGATTTCCAACTCACGCAGTTTTTCGGCCAAGGCGACTCGTTCCTCGCGGCTCAGAGGAATCAGATATCCCGGATCCGGCGTGACGCCCCAATCGTCACTCTCCTGCCCCGATGTCGAGGCCTTATGCAGGTTCTTGCCGTTGGGCCGCCAAAACGTTGCGGTCGTGAGTTTCAATTTCGCCCCAGCGGTAGGGAAGTCGATGATGGATTGCACGCTGCCCTTGCCGAAACTCCGCTCACCGACGATCAAGGCCCGTTCGTGATCTTGCAAGGCAGCCGCCACGATCTCGCTGGCGCTGGCGCTTTGGCCATTGATGAGGACGACGAGCGGTACGTCCACAGCCGCGGCCGCGGCCGCGGCCTCGTCCGTCTTCCGCTTGGCCGTGTACGTCATCTCCTCGTCCACTCCCTTGCGGGGTTTGACAGTGACGATCAATCCATCCGGAAGGAACAAGTCGGCGATTTGGACCGCACTGGTTAATGCCCCCCCGGGGTTGAAACGCAGATCCAGAATCAACCCGCGCATCCCCTCGGCCTTCAAGCTCGTCAGAGCCGACTTCATGTCGCTGAACGACCTCGGAGCGAACTCGACGAGCCGAATGTACGCCAGCTTCTGCTTCGGATCCCACCAAAAGTCCCATGAATCATCGGGCAGACGCCGGACTCCCAACACCGTCTCGACGTCGATCCGTTCGCGGTTCATCTCGAATTCGAGAGGCGCATCGTGACCCTCGCGCAGGATGCGAATTTTCACTTTGGTTTTGGGCAACCCCTGAATGATTCGGACTGCCTCGTCCGTGCGCAGCCCTTTGGTTGAGGTCACCTCGGGGGGATTCAGCGGCTGCCCCCGAGCGTCGACATCGCGAATGATCTCGATGATGAGGTCCCCCGTTTTCACTCCGGCCCGATGAGCGGGACTGCCGCGAATGGGCGAGATCACCAACAACCCATCGCGAACGATGTCGCGGCGAACGTTAATGCCAATGCCCGTAAACTGCCCCAACAGTCGGCTTTGCAGTTGCTGAATCTCCTCGCCGCTGATGTACAGCGAGTGCGGATCCAAGCGTGCCACCACACCTCGGAGGGCGGCATCGACATCGCGGTTTT